>NZ_JBGLYZ010000089.1:0-473 GCF_047304345.1 Ralstonia sp. Ralssp135 | reverse complement strand
TCGACGCCCAGGTGCTGCAAGCGCTGTCGCATGCGCAACCGGCACCCGAACTGCCACCGCGCGGACGTGGCAACGCTGCCGCACCGGCGGCGGCCCCGTCGACCACACCAAAGGGGGCAAAGGACGCCAAGCCCGGTAACAAGCCGGCGCCAAAGCCCGTGCAGAAACCGGCCTCCAAACCGGCCGCGCCCTGATATTTGCGCTTGAGGATCTCGCCATGAACAAACTGGACAAGCGCCGCATATTCAACATCATCAAGTCGCTCTTCACCGGCTTCGATGGCCCGCTGGCGCTGATCGTCTTCCTGCTGCTCGGCACGGGATTGGTCGCGCTGTATTCGGCCGCCATCGACATGCCGGGCCGGGTGGAAGATCAGGTCCGCAACATCCTGCTGTCGTTCGTGCTGATGTGGATCATCGCCAACCTGCCGCAGCAAACGCTGATGCGCTTTGCGGTGCCGCTCTACACCGTCG
>NZ_JBGLYZ010000088.1:0-558 GCF_047304345.1 Ralstonia sp. Ralssp135 | reverse complement strand
TCTTTGTCTTGCCAAAGAAAGTAAGCAAAGAAAGGCGCGCCCGAGATGGCGAAAGACTCCTTGAATTTATGTCGCAGAGAGGGAGAGGAGGCAAACTCGCTTCGCTCAAACAGGCCTCCCCTCTTTTTCCTCTCTGCAACAGAAATTCAAGGCGCCATCTAGGGCAGGGGTAAAGCACACAATCTTTTGCCCGAGCGCCACTCCGTTGTTCGTTCCGAACCCTCGCACGCACTTCCACTTGCACTCGCACTCGCACTCGCACTCGCACTCGCACTCAACGAGCCCCGGCGCCCACCTCAGTTTCCCGCCGGTGTGGCCTTTGACGTTCCTGCCCTAGATGGCGCCTTGAATTTCTGTAAGCGGGCGGACAAAGGAAGGAGGCCTGTCTGAGCGCAGCGAGTTTGCCTCCTTCCCCGCCCGGTTACATAAATTCAAGGGGAAGTCGCCATCTCGGGCGCGCCTTTCTTTTGCCTACTTTTCTTTGGCAAGACAAAGAAAAGTAGGTCGTGCCCGGCAGGGTACGAAACAGGGATGAACCAACAACAACAAACCCAAGCC
>NZ_JBGLYZ010000087.1:0-581 GCF_047304345.1 Ralstonia sp. Ralssp135 | reverse complement strand
GTTGTCGGCGCGCACTACGGCCTGAAGGACTTCCTCGCGCAGCGCGTCACCGCCGTGATCATGGCGGTGTACACCGTCGTGCTGCTGGTCTCGTTCCTGCTCTCCAAAGACACGTCTTACCAAAGCTGGGCGGGGCTGTTCTCCAACCAGTGGATGAAGATGCTGACGTTCCTGGCGTTCGTGTCGCTCACGTATCACGCCTGGATCGGTGTCCGTGACATCTGGATGGACTACGTGAAGCCCGTGGCAGTGCGTTTGACGCTGCAAGTGTTGACGATTCTGTGGCTCGTTGGTTGTGCGGGCTACGCAGCTCAGATTCTCTGGAGGGTTTAAGACATGGTCGCAGTCAAGACTGGGCTGCCGCGCCGCAAATTCGACGTTGTGATCGTCGGTGCGGGCGGTTCGGGCATGCGCGCATCGCTGCAGCTGGCAGAAGCCGGCCTCTCCGTGGCCGTGCTGTCCAAGGTTTTCCCCACCCGCTCGCACACCGTTGCGGCGCAGGGTGGTATCGGTGCTTCGCTGGGCAACATGAGCGAAGACAACTGGCACTATCACTTCTACGACACCGTCAAGGGCTCCGA
>NZ_JBGLYZ010000086.1:0-888 GCF_047304345.1 Ralstonia sp. Ralssp135 | reverse complement strand
CCCACCGCGACCTCGCCGGGCGGCAGCCTCTGGCGCGCCGCCGACAACCAGTGGGGCACGAGCATGTTCGGGTTCATGGGCAAGGAGGATCTGGGCGGTGGCCTGCAGGCGGTCTTCCGGCTCGAATCCGGCTTTGGCGCGGCCCAGGGCAAAACCAACGGTGACGCGCTCTTTAACCGCCGTTCGTATGTCGGCCTGTCCAGCCCGACCTGGGGCACGTTGACGGCCGGCAAGAATCTCTTCATCAGCAATGACGTCTGGTTCCTGGACCCGACCGGGCAGCAGTTCATCGGCTCGGCCACGCTGGTGCGCGGGCGCAACTGGCAGGGTGCCAACAACATCGTTGAATACCAGAGCCCGACCTGGGGCGGCTTCCAGTTTGGCCTGCAGACGGGCCTGGGCGAACAACCCGGCTCGTTCACGAACAGCCGCCGCGATGGCGTGTCCGCTGTCTACACGGCCGGCCCGCTGGAAGTGCGCGCGATCTACGACGTGATCCGCGACGGCAACGGCAAGTTCAGCGACATCTTCAACTTCTCGAAGGAAGCGACGATCGGCGGTACGTACACCATCGGCAAGGCTAAGCTGTTTGCCGCGTATGAAAACCTGTCTGCGCCGGATGCGGCAGCGGGCGCCCCGACCAAGGCCAATCATTACTGGCTGGGCATCAACTACGAAGTTACGCCGGCGCTGACGCTGATCGGCGCGGCCTATCGCGTCAACGTGAACCACGGCGGCGGCAACGCCAACCTGTTCATGGCGGGCGCGAACTACAACCTGTCCAAGCGCACGATGCTGTACGCGAGCGTCGGCACGGTGCAGAACAGCGCTACCGCCAACTTCTCGGTGGAAGCAACCAACAACAACCCGGCGGTGGGTAAGAACCAG
>NZ_JBGLYZ010000085.1:0-2273 GCF_047304345.1 Ralstonia sp. Ralssp135 | reverse complement strand
TAGATGTGTTTGTTGAGCAGTTGCAGCGCGCGCTCGACGTCGGCGGGGTAGAGGCTGGCGAGCTCTTCCGGTGTGAGAGCTGCGCGGGGCGCGGCGTCGATGCGCGGTTGTGCGGTGAACTGGCCGGTCTTGCGGATGGACGGCAGGACGATGGACGTGACCCACTTGCGGAAGCGGTGCGGCACGGTGCCGGGCTTCACGGCATCGCGGCAGCGCAGGACGAGGGTGTACATGCCGGATTCACTGATGACGGCCATAGATTGCGTCCCGCCAAGGGTCTGCATTGAATGCAGACCCTTTTCGTCTTCCTCCAATTTGCGAATTGCCGTTGCGTCCAAATGCAGTGCTGCGCAGAGATCGGCGGCAACAAACCACGGCTCGCCATCTCGCACAACCACACGGACAGCGTTCGATTCGAAATTGAAGGTGTTGGGGGTAGGGACGAGCGCGGACGCGCCAACAGACGTACCAGTCATGGCTTGACTCCTTGAGTGCGGTTTGAGACCCGCCGCCCCGCGACCAAACGGGGGGTGGACCGAACGGGGTTGGTCGACCGGACTCAAGGAACCGGCACCCCCGAAGGGGTCCCCGCCCGGCCCACCATAGAAGCTGCCAGACGTGCGCAAACAAAAAGCCGCGTGCATTGAAATGCGGCGCGGCTCATTAGCGCCTTGAGTGCCGGGCGACCAAGCCCGGGGTGCCGGTGTTTCCGGCAACCGGCCGAGTATACGGCTGGTTGGGGTTGCGTGCAAATCGCGGCTTGTCGATCAGCTAGACGCGCTCGACCTTACTCATGTCACGGAGATGGAGTCGCAAATCGGCCGATCACCGGTAGTATCAGAGTCGGCACGCTTGTTTTCTCTAGACGGTGGGCCCGCGAAAAAAAGGAGAAGCAAGATGTTCAGATTCGGCCGCCGCAAACATATCGTTGAAACCCCCGTCGCGACCGCCACTGCACAGATCAGGATGTTCGAGGTGCTCTTCTTTCCAGATGGCACGGTGCTTCGCCAAGATTGGATCGACGCTCCGGCTCAAGGCGTGGCGCGTCCTGAGGAAGGTAAGATCGAAAACAGCTTCGAGGTCGCGGGCGTGGCGTGCAAGCTGGATGCGACATTGCGGGACGGCGATGCAATCTTCTCGATGTGGGCCGGCGGCAAGATTGTGACCTCGTCATTGTTGATCTCTTCATCGGACGAGGCGTTCCACCCGCGGCTGATTGCAATGTACCTGCAGAGCCAGCGCGGCGCCAAACTGGTGAAGGAGCTTGCCCCCGATCGCAACGATCTTTTCATCGAGGTCGAACACTGCGCAGAGCGTCCGATGCTGGCGACGATGCTGATGCCCGCCCCATCGACCACGCTGACCGACGCGTTGCTGGATGTTCAGCGTAACTGGGCGGCAGCCGCGATCGCGCACTAAGGGTCTAGGGTCTGAAGCCGATAGGATTGACCGTCGGGGAACGTAAGCGGTTAGCCATCGGCGCCTTTCGGCCAAGAGCGGTCATTCGACAAGCGAAGCTCTGTGGCTGACAATCATTGCACCTAATGCCGAAACTAGCAGCGTCCGCTGACAGCAGAGACGCCGCGTTTGGAGCTAGCCCAAGCCTATGCAAGCCTCTATGGATACCGTCAGGAACTTCGAGATTCGCCTGTTAGAGCTAAACCCTCGGGGGGATAGCTTCGTGCTAGAGGTGGACAAGCTGGTTGAGTCCGTCCCGCCGTCATATCAAGCAAGCCTAATCCCTGCCATCTTTCGGTTCTTCGAAAAGTACCCTTTGGAGGATTGCGGTGCGCCCGGGACTCTGGTCCATCTAACGGAGCATTTCTACCCCAGCTACAAAGGTATTCTTCTCGAGTCGCTGGCCCGGGCACCGTCGCTCAATGCCTTACTGATGGTCAACCGCGTCCTGAACTCGAATTTGTCCGAGCAAGAGCGCGAAGAGTACTTTTCAGCGCTGCGAGGTGTTGCCGAGCGCGTTGATATCCATCAAAGCCTCGCAAACCAAGCGAGTCGCTTCATTTCCTATCAAAGTCAGCGAGTGACAGATAACTAGGCAAGCGCCAGTGTCTGCAACCGGCCAATAGCCGTCATCGCCAAAGAGCCGCACCGCCGCCAACCCTGCCAGCGATGCGAGCCCCATCCCCCTACACCCCCGCCTCAATCAAATCCGAAATCTGCACCGACGCACGCGCCCTGACTGACTTTGCGCGGGCGCGCTTGTGCCGATAGCTGCCGGCGGAGATGACGACGGGCTCTTTGGCGTCGTCGTGCTG
>NZ_JBGLYZ010000084.1:0-2698 GCF_047304345.1 Ralstonia sp. Ralssp135 | reverse complement strand
AATCGTGCCCGGGCCCCAGCCGCGGTTGCCCATCATCACGCGCGAGCCGGGCCGGCCGGGCAGGCTGCCGGTCACGCGCCCGCCCGAGCGCATGGCCGCGCTCAGCACGAAGAACACGATGATCGCCAGCGGAAACAGCACCGGCAGCCAATCGCCGATGCCGCCACCGGATTGCTGCCGCTTCGCCCGCTCAGCCGGCGGCAGGCTCTCTTGCGCAATGACGGTCTGGATGGCCGAGATGCCCGCCGCCAGCCCGCCGTAGAAATCGCCCTGGCGGAAGTGCGGCGCCATCACGTCTTGCAGGACACGCTTGGACTGCGCGTCCGTCAGCGCCCCTTCCAGCCCGCGCCCGACCTCGATACGCATCTTGCGCAGCGACGCCGGGTTGTCCTTGGCAATGAGGATGATCGCGCCGTCGTCCACGCCCTTGCGGCCGGCCTTCCACGCATCGGCCACGCGGATGCCGTACGCCTCGATGGGTTCCGGCGCGGTGGACGGCACCATCAGCACGAAGATCTGACTGCCGCGCTGCTGTTCGTAATCGGCCAGCACCTGTTCGAGCGCGCTCCTCTGCTCGGCGCTGAGCGTGCCGGTCAGGTCGGTCACGCGCGCAGCCAGCGGCGGCACGGCCACCATGTCGCTTTGCGCGCGCGCGGGCAGCGCAGTGGCCAGCCAGAGGGCCGCAGTCAGCAGGAAGGCGAAGCAGGCACGCGCGCGTATCGACATGATCGTCAGCTCGTCAGAACTTCACCGCCGGGGCGGTGGAAATACCTTTCTCGTTCTCGACCGTGAAGTTCGGCTTGACCTGGTAGCCCATCACCTTGGCGGTCAGGTTGGTCGGGAAGCTACGGGCCAGCACGTTGTACTCCTGCACCGATTTGATGTAACGCTGGCGGGCCACCGTAATGCGGTTCTCGGTGCCTTCCAGTTGCGATTGCAGATCGCGGAACGACTGGTCAGCCTTGAGTTGCGGATAGTTCTCCGACACCGCCATCAGGCGCGACAGCGCGCTCGAAAGCTCGCCCTGCACCTGCTGGAATTTCTGGAACGCCGCCGGATCGTTCAGCACCTCCGGCGTGATCTGGAAGCTGGTGGCTGCAGCGCGGGCCTTGGTCACCGCTTCCAGCGTTTCCTTCTCGTGCGAGGCATAGCCCTTGACCGTATTCACCAGGTTCGGAATCAGGTCCGCACGACGCTGGTATTGGTTGACCACCTCTGCCCAGGCGGCCTTGGTGGCTTCGTCCTTTGCCTGGAAATCGTTATAGCCGCATGCAGACAGGAACGGCGCAGCCAGCACGGCCAGCGACAGCGCAAGCCAGCGCAGCACAGAAAAACGCGTCGAGCGGAAGGTCAGGGCAGGGGTCATGAAGTCCTCTAGATCTGAATCTGAAAAGAATGTGGCATGAGACCGACATCGTCGCATGCCGTTTCAGCGCACTTTAGCTTATGCGCTTGACGCTCCAGTCACACATCAGTACGGTATGGGGACTTTTTTGACAATTTCCATGCGCGCGATTTCCTTTTCCTCGTCGATCTGCTCGGCACCGGCATTCAGCCTGTCGGTCGTGTCGACGCTCGCGCGCGCCAAAAAAGCCACCAAACAGCCGCTCGTCTGACCGGAGCGCTGTTCCGTCAGATGGGCGACGGAACAGCGGTTGACCGACACGTTAGACACGGTTGCCTCTCACCCGCATCTCGCGGGCCTGTATTCCCGAAGCTCTCCTGACGTTTTTTGACCGGTCGTTGATTCGTCCAGGAGTGTTGTCGTGCTTGAAAATTCATCCGTCAATCTGTCGAACCATGAACGTCCGTCGTATGCGGGCATCTGGGTGCCCATCGTGACGCCGTTTGCCGATGACGCGGCACGGTCCGTCGACTACGGCGCGCTGTATACATTAGTCGCCCGGTACCGCGCGTTGGGTGTCGCCGGCTTTGTTCCGTGCAGCAGCACAGGCGAGGCCATTGCGCTCTCCGAGCAGGAACAGGCCGACGTACTGGATACGGTACGTGCCGCCGCCGGTGGCCTGCCGGTGATGATGGGATTGCCCGGCAGCATATTGACGCCGGTGCGCGAGCGCATGCTGCGGTTGGCCGAGCACCGCCCCACGGCGTTCCTGGTGTCCGCGCCTTCCTACATTCGCCCGTCGCAGGACGGGATCATCGAATACTTCACCGCATTGGCCGACGCCTCGCCCGTGCCGGTGCTGCTGTATGACATTCCGTATCGCACCGGCGCGAACATCGACACCGAAACGCTGCTTGCGCTGGCGGCGCACCCGAACATCCATGGCATCAAGGATTGCGGTGGCGATGCAGACAAGACGCAGCGCGTGATTGCCGATGGGCGGTTGCAGGTGCTGGCGGGGGAGGATGCGCAGGTGTTCGGCACGCTGTGTGCGGGCGGCGTGGGGGCGATCATTGCTGCCGCGCATGTCCGCACGGAGCTGTTTGTCGAGATGGCAAGGGCGGTGCAAGAGCAGCGGTTGAACGACGCGCGGCGGTTGCATCATGCGCTCGCGCCGGTGATTCGGTTGCTGTTTGCTGAAACGAATCCGGGGCCTTTGAAGGCCTGGCTTGCCGCCGAGGGGCTGATTCGGAATGTGTTGCGGGCGCCGATGATGATGGCTTCTGAAGGTTTGGGGCGGGAGTTGGTGGGGGTGGTTGGGCGGGTTTGAGTTTTTTGTTGGTGGTCCATCCC
>NZ_JBGLYZ010000083.1:0-3274 GCF_047304345.1 Ralstonia sp. Ralssp135 | reverse complement strand
CGGCCTGGCGAGCCTCACGCGCAAAGCCGTTGAGCTGCGGCAGCGTTTCGTAGGTCAGCACATTGGCGGCGGATTGCATCGATTGCGTAGCCGCCGTCAGATCGGTCCCGGCGCCGGAAAGCGTCGTCATCAACGGCCCCTTCGGGTCGGACAGCGATTGCGTGAGCTTGCGCGTGGCCACCAGCGTGGAATCGAGGTTGTCGGCAATCTTGGGCAGACGGCGCATGGTCGGCTCAGCCTGCTGCGCGAGCGTGCTGTAGGCGTCCATCGTCTTCTGGAACGATTGCAGCGACGCCGTGATCTGCTGGCGATGCTCGTCGTCAAACATGATCGACAGCGAGTTCAGCGTCTGATCGAGCTTGGAGAGCATCTGGTCGCCGCGCTTGTCCAGTTCGTCGAGGAAGCCGGCGTCCATGCGAATGCGAGCGGGGTCCTTCTGGGATGTGGCCAGTCGCACCGGGCTGGGCGCGTGCTGGCTGTTGTCGAAACCGCGGTCGTCGAGCTGCACGTAGGCCAGACCCGTCACACCTTGGTACGCCAAGCGGCCATACGTCGTGGTGGTGATGGGCGCATCCTTGTCGACCAGCACGCGCACGACGATCTGCCCCGGCACCTTGTCGTCAAAGCGGATGCTGTCGACCTTGCCGACGTCCAGGCCGCGATATTTCACGGAAGCCTGCGGGTTCAGCCCGTTGACGGTGGAGCGCGTGACCACGTCGTACGGCACGCGAACGGTCTGGTCGCGGTTGAACCACATGACGGCCAGCCCGATGAAGATGACCAGCCCAATCGTGAACAGCCCGGCCAGGAATGCGTGGGCCTTGTTTTCCATCAATCCTCCTGCGTCGAAAGCGAGGCTGCAGCCACCGCCTCCGTCATCTGCGGGCCCAGCGCCATCAGGGCCCGTTTGCCCCGCTCACCCAGAAAGTACTCCTTGATGAACGGATGATCGATCTGAATGATCTGCTCCAGCGGCTTGGCCGCCACCACCTTGCGATCCGCCAGCACGGCAATGCGGTCGGACAGCGCTACCAGGGTGTCGAGATCGTGCGTCACCATCACCACGGTCAGGCCCAGCTCCTGGCGCAACTCGCGGATGAGCGCAACGTAATCGTCCGACGCGCGCGGGTCCAGCCCGGCGGTCGGCTCGTCAAGAAACACCAGTTCCGGCTCCAGAGCCAGCGCCCGGGCCAGCGCCACGCGCTTGATCATGCCGCCCGACAGGTCCGACGGCATCTTGTCGGCATCGGTCGATTTGAGCCCCACCATCTGCAGCTTGAGCATCGCCACGCGCTGGACGAACGCGTCGGGCAATGTGCGCAATTCGCGCATCGGCAACGCCACGTTGTCGATCACGGACAGCGCAGAGAACAGCGCGCCGTGCTGGAACTGCATGCCCCAGCGGTTGCGCATCGACTGCAGATCGTTGCCGACCTGGCAGGTCAGCTCTTCGCCAAAGATGTGGATCGTGCCCGAGGTGGGTTTCTCCAGCCCCACCACTTGGCGCAGCAGCGTCGTCTTGCCGCTGCCCGAGCCGCCGACGACGGAAAGCACCTCGCCGCGAAACACGTCCAGATCGATGTTGTCGAG
Organism: Ralstonia sp. Ralssp135; assembly: GCF_047304345.1. NCBI lineage: Bacteria > Pseudomonadati > Pseudomonadota > Betaproteobacteria > Burkholderiales > Burkholderiaceae > Ralstonia > Ralstonia sp. Ralssp135. Next base: position 1,684 of record NZ_JBGLYZ010000083.1, on the reverse strand, counting down.
CACGGTCACCTTGCCGTAGCGCTTGGTAACGCTGCGCACCTCGATCACGCGTTCGCGCGCGGGCGTGATCGCCGGCGGCGCCCCGGCGTGCTCGATATGCGGATGGCGGGGGCGCGTCATATCCCGACGTCCTTGAAGAGGATGGCGAACACGGCATCCGCGAGAATGACAATGGTGATCGACACCACCACGGACGTGGTCGTGCCCTCGCCCAGGCTTTGCGTGTTGGGCTGGATGCGCAGGCCGAAGTGGCACGCCACCAGCGCAATCAGCATGCCGAACACCACGCCCTTGCCGATGCCGAGCCACAGGTTGGCTACCGGCACCGCATCGGGCAGCGAGGTGATGAAATACGTCGGGCTGATATCGAGCTGGAACTTGGCCGCAAGAATGCCGCCCGCCAGCGCCAGCAGATCCGTCCACGCCACGAGCAGCGGCATGGCAATCGCCAGCGCAATCACCTTGGGCAGAATCAGCCGAAAGCCGTGAGAGATGCCCATCACGCGCATCGCGTCTAGCTCTTCGGTCACCCGCATCACGCCGATCTGCGCGGTGATGGCCGAGCCGGATCGCCCTGCCACCAGAATCGCAGCCAGCACCGGCCCAAGCTCGCGAATGATGGCCATTCCCAAAATGTTGACGATGAAGATGCTGGCCCCGAACACGCGTAACTGGTTGGCCGACAGATAGCTCAGCACGATGCCGATCAGGAAGCCTACCAGCGCCGTAATGCCCAGCGCCTTGTAGCCCGTGCTGTAGATGTTGGCGGAGATCTCGCGCCATGGCCCGCGATGCGGTGCGCGCACGAACCTGCCGAAGTCGAACATCAATTGGCCGACCATGGCGATGCCGTTACGGGCGTGATCGAAAAAATCGAGCATGCCCTCGCCGAGGATCGCCACCGGGTTCATGCGCGGCGCCAGGCGCTGCTTCCAGCCGCCGGGGTCGAGCTTGGCCACGCGATCGAGCATGCGGCGCTGGTCGGGTCGGGCATCCAGATGTTCGGGCCACTGGTTGCCCCAGGCGCGCCAGAGCAGTTGCGCGCCAAAGTGGTCGATACGACCAACTTCGGTCAGGCACCACGCGTTGGCGTTGTCCAGCCCAGCGCGGATCTGCTGGCGCGCGCTACGCACGCCGGCGCGCTCGGCCAGCGCGAGCGTGGTCCAGTCGCCGGAAAGAAAGGCGACAGAGCGTCCCTCGACAACGCGCACCTCAAGCTGCGGTGTACGGCTGGTGATCAAACGGTTCTCCGTAAGCGGTGATGCCGGATATCGGTCGAATTGTAGCCAAGGCGCCGCCAAACGCTGTCACACTGGCTGCCACACTGTGAGGCCTTTTCGTCGCTTGAAGCAAGCGCCGCGCCCCTGTTTGGATGGCCGCTCGTACAATGCGCGCATTCTTAGCGCGAACTTGATCGCCCGTTTTTTTATGTCTCTTGCCGAACCCTCCGTGCGGTGGCGCCTTGCGCGCGAGCGCATCCAGCCCAGCGGCCCGGCTGCCGGCTGGCCTGTCGATGTGGTTGAGACCACCGGCTCCACCAGCGCCGACCTGATGGCCGCCGTGCGTGATGCCGCCTGGCCTGCCAACACGACGATTCCAGCCCCGGCCGGCGCCCCGCCCCGGCGGGGGGCGGCGCGGGCCCAGTCTGTTATTAAAAAAAGGCCCGGCCGACCCGAAACCGTGT
>NZ_JBGLYZ010000082.1:0-3923 GCF_047304345.1 Ralstonia sp. Ralssp135 | reverse complement strand
CACCCTGCTTGCACCATGCCAACGGCCTTGCCGCGATCCCGCGAGCGGATGGCTTCACCGATCAGCACCGCGCCGGCCGTCCACTCGCCGCCAAAGCCGAAGCCCATGAGCGTGCGTGCAATCAGCAGTTGTTCGTAGTTCTGCGCGAGGCCGCACAGGAAAGTGAACACCGCAAACCAGAGGATGGTGATCTGCAACGCGCGCACGCGCCCGATGCGATCCGACAGGATGCCAGCCACCCAGCCGCCCGCCGCCGATGCCAGCAACGTGCACGTGCCGATCAACCCCGCATCGGCCTTGGAAAGGCCCCACACGCCGATCAACGTGGGGATGACGAAGCTCAGGATCTGCGTGTCCATCGCGTCAAGCGCGTAGCCCACCTTGCAGCTCCAGAACGTGCGGCGCTCCTGCGTGGAGATCTCTCGGTACCAGCGGAACAAACCGCCGGAATTGGTTGCGGCTGTGGCGTCCGTCCCGGCGGGCGCTCGCGCAACCGTTGCTTCGGTTGTCATGGTGTTTCCTCCTTGTTACTGATGCTGTCTCGATGCGTCTATCGCTTATTGCTTGCTATAGGCCAGCGCCTCTGCGTGCGCCGGCTGGAACCCCGGTACCCGTCCGTCTTTCGCTCTTTCCGTCGTGCGACTGCGCGCTCAGGTCAGCGCTGCGGTGCGCAAGTCTGTAATCAGCATGTGCCCCGGCGCATGCGTGATGCACAACTCAGGCCGCGCTTGTTGCACCACCGCCTGGGGTGTCACGCCACAGGCCCAGAACACCGGAACTTCACCCGGCTGCACGGGCACCGCATCCCCCCAGTCGGGCTGCGCCAGATCAGCAATGCCGATGGCCGCCGGATCACCAAAGTGCACCGGCGCGCCGTGCGCACGCGGCATGCGGGAGGTGATCTCGATCGCGCGGATGGCATCTGGCACCGACATCGGCCGCATCGACACCACCAGCTTGCCCGCCAGGCGGGACGTACCGATCGTGTCGACCGACGTGCGATACATCGCCACGTTGCGCGACATGGCGATATGACGCAGCGGCACACCCGCCTCCATCAACGCATGCTCGAACGAGAATGAGCAGCCAATGGCAAACGCAACCATGTCGTCGGTCCACAGCGCTTCAACGTCGGCCGGTTCGCCGGCCAGTTCGCCGTTGCGGTAGACGCGGTAACGCGGCACGTCGCGGCGCACGTCAACGTCCTGGCCGAGATGGCGGAACACGGGCACGCCGGGCTCGGTCACGTCCAGCAGCGGGCACGGCTTCGGGTTGAGCTGGCAGAAGCGCAGGAACTCGTTGGCCCACGTATCGCGCAGCATCACAATGTTGGCCTGCACATAGCCATCGCACAGGCCGCTGGTATGGCCACGCAGCACGCCCGAGCGCGCTGCCAGTCGGGCGGAATACGGATTCGCGTAGGCCACGCTGGCGCCCGTGCGGGCGGGTACGGGCATCGGTGCCGGTTGTTCCGGCATTCTTTTTGCCTGGGCTGTCTCCACTGCCGTAGTCATGCAAGCTCTTCCACAAGGTTGTTCGTGCGGCTGATTGTGAAAGCGTGATGAAACGCGGTCCAACGAAAGTTTCGGATTGCAGGCGATAGGAAAAGGTGATTGCCGAGGCCGGTGCGGCACCCGCGCGTGTAAAATCGCCGCCCCACCGTTTGCCCTCCTGGCCTGACATGGACTACCAAGCGATCCTGGACACCATCCACCGCGACATCCAGCCGTACCTCGGCCAGGGGCGGGTTGCCGATTACATCCCCGAGCTGGCCGGCACCAATGCGGCGGATTTCGGCATGGCAATCGTCACCCTGGGCGGCGATGTCTACACGGTGGGCAAGGCGGATGTGCCGTTCTCGATCCAGAGCATCTCCAAGCTGTTTGCCTGCACGCTGGCCTTTCAGCTTGAGGGCGAAACGCTCTGGCAACGTGTCGGCCGCGAACCCTCCGGCAATGCTTTCAACTCGCTGGTGCAACTCGAATACGAGAACGGCATCCCGCGCAACCCGTTCATCAATGCCGGTGCGCTGGTCGTGACCGACGTGCTGTGCCGCCGCTTCGTGCAGGCTGAAACCGCACTGGTGCAATTCATGCGGCGGCTGGTCGACAACCCACGCATCGACTACGTGCGGCGCGTGGCCGAATCCGAACTGGCCCATGCCGACCGAAATCGCGCGATGGCCCACTTCATGAAGAGCTTCGGCAACCTGCACATGCCGGTGGAAACCGTCATCGATGCGTACTGCCGCCAGTGCGCCATCGAGATGGATTGCACCGACCTCGCCCGCGCCGTGCTGTTTCTCGCCAACGGCGGCGTCGTCCCGTGGAGCGGTGAGCACATCGTCGGTACCAGCCCTGCCAAGCGCCTCTCTGCACTGATGCTGACCTGCGGTACCTACGACGCGGCTGGCGACTTCGTCTATCGCGTGGGGCTGCCCGCCAAGAGCGGCGTGGGCGGCGGCATCGTCGCCGTGCTGCCGGGCGAATTTGGCGTGTGCGTATGGTCTCCGGGGCTGGACGTCAGCGGCAATTCGCTGGCCGGCCTGCAGGCGCTGGAATGGCTCACGACGCTGACCGGCCGCTCGATCTTCTGACGCTGGCGCCACGGCACGCTGCGTTGGCCTAGGCCGCTTCCGTATTGCGCTCGACTTCTTCGGCAATGGCGTAGCGCGGCCCGACCGAGAGGCAGAATTCGCGCGCCATCGTGCGCGCCAGGCCGACGATGGCTTCGTGCACCTCCAGCCCCGCCCCCGCGCGCCACGATGCGATGATCGGCAGGGCGGGCAACGCCGGCTCCACTTCCAGCACCGTCAACGCGCCGCTCTCAATGCGGTCGCGCACCAGCACGGTGGGCAACGCGCCCACGCCAAAGCCGTCGCCCACCAGGCGCGTCATGGCGGCCACCGAATTGACGCAGTTCACGCGCGGTGATTCCACCCCGCTCAGGTGCAGCAGGTTCAGCATATCCTGATGCGGCCGGGAGTTGCGCACGAAGGTGATGAGCCGTTCGCGCGCAAGTTCGCCCAGGCTGCCGTATGGATGCGCCAACCGCGAGTTGGTGGCCACCACCCAATGGATCGGGTACTGCGCGAGCTGCACGTTGCGCACGCTTTCGGCGCGCAGCAGATCGGTCTGGAACGCAATGTCGAGCGCGCCCTTCTGCAACTGCTCGACGAGGTGCATCGCGCTGTCGGCCACGAGTTCGATTTCCAGGGCAGGAAACATCTCCGCCGTGCGCGCAATGAGCGGCGAGAGCCACGTATGGATGACGCTGTCCATCGCCCCGACCCGCACGCGCCCTTCAAAGCCCGGGCGTTGTGCCACGGCCGCCTGCAACTGGTGCAGCGTGCTCACCATGCGGTCGGCATATTCCAGCACCTTGTGGCCATCGGGCGTGAGTTGCACGCCGCGTGTGTCGCGGTCAAACAGGCGTACGCCAAGCTCTTCTTCCAGCGCGGCAATGCGTGCGGAAATGGACGCCTGCGTAGTGAACAGCTTGTCTGCGGTGAGCCGAAAACTGCGCAGCCGCGCCACCCAGACAAAGGTTTCCAGAAAACGTAGGTTCATGCCCTGCCCCTCGTGTTGTTGTATGCGGCTCGCTTGCGGCGCACTCGCTGCGCCATCGGCCCATGCAGCGCGCTCAGGTTACGGATTTTCGCGCTGCGGCGCACGCTCATGCACGCGTGCTGGGCGGTTTTTACCAATGCCCGGCCAAAACTGCCACGGAACCTCGTAGTTTCTACAACGCGGGCGCGCCCATCCCGCGCCGCACTACGTAATTCGCCAATAGCTGCGCTGACAACCGGCGTCCAGAATGCCCCTATCACCCGATTGCTTTCAATCAGGCCCACCCCGTATGGGGCGCCGCTGGAGAACACCATGCCCGCCATCGACGAGATCAACGGCCGCATCGTCTACTAC
>NZ_JBGLYZ010000081.1:0-4346 GCF_047304345.1 Ralstonia sp. Ralssp135 | reverse complement strand
GAACAAGGCCGCTCGCATCTTCAAGCACCTCAAACATCTTGTCATGCCGGGTCGGCACGTCAGGCGGCCTTTTTCCAGCAAGACACTGCATGCCATCGAAGAGACTATTACGCAGTGTGAGGCAACGCACGCCGGGCAACTGTGCTTTGCCATTGAAGGCTCCCTGAGCTGGGCTGCGCTGCTTGAAGGACAGATGCCTCGCGCCCGCGCGCTGGAGGTCTTTTCCCATTTGCGTATCTGGGACACGGAACACAACAACGGTGTCCTGATATATGTCCTGCTGGCCGATAGATGCGTCGAGATAGTTGCCGACAGGGGCATCGCTTCACATGTACCCGCAATCGAGTGGGAGGCTGTTTGCCACAATATGGAAGCCGCGTTCCGTGCCGGCGATTTCAAGCACGGCGCGCTTGCGGGCATTGAGGCCATTGGCGGATTACTCAGCCAGCATTTCCCCACACAGCAGCAGGCTTCACGCGAATTGCCTGCCAAGCCGGTGATTGTTGGAGGCGGGGCGGCCTAGCTCTTCTCGCGCGCATCACGCAGGCCGACGTCTGAGTAGACGCCGATCGACACGCGCTTTTCTTTCCCGTCGATTCGATATTTAAGGCGCCACCACTTGCCGCCAGAGGGCGACACTTCGAGGTAGAGGCCGTTGCCATCGAACAGGCGTTGTAGCTTGTCGGCCGGCCTGGCGCTTCGGATTGCGATATCAGTTAGTGACTTTTGGGGGCAACTCATTTTCGGGGACCAAAGTTGCCCCCAATGTTGCCCCCAGAATTGTCGCGCTGCCAACGGATGGCAACGGACGACAGCAGACGACAATCGCCCGCAAAGCCTTGTAATACCGCGATTCTTGAGTCTTTTCGTTCCTCAATAAATCATCAGATGGTGGGACGTACAGGATTTGAACCTGCCTGCCTGCGTCGGTAAACCGTCGCCGCTCGACCCATGAGCTACCGTCCCGCCTTCACTATATCGACCCTTCCTGCGGAAACCCGAGTCGGGACATCCCCCTAGCCGGATCGGCCAGTGCGCCGCTCCGGCGAAGGCATCCGGACGTTCTACCCCGGAATGATTTTGTGTTGACGCAAGTCGTCGAAGATGCGCATGAACATCGCTTCCGTCTCCACATATTCGTGAAAGCCAAAGCGACGTGCCTTGGAGCCGTCACCGAACATGTCGTAGTCCCATGAGAAGACGAAGTCGGCAAAGCGCCACGAAGACACATCGCGGTAAGGCGTGTTCGCCAAACCATGCTTGGCGATCATGCTTTGCCAGAGCGGCACCTTGTCGGCCATGACGGTGTCGAGCGACAAGGGCAGCGGCGGGGCGACTTCCAACGCAAAGTAGCCGGCGATCTTGGGCCACATTTCGCTCCAGCGGAAGAGGTCTCCGTTGTTGATGTTGAAGGCCTGGTTGGCGCAGCGCGGCTCGGTGGCGGCCCACACGGTGGCGCGGGCGAGCAGGCCGGCATCGGTCATTTCCAGCAGGTGGTCGTATGCGCCGGGTTTGCCGGGAAAGCGCAGCGGCAGGCCCAGTTCTTTCGATATCGACGCGTACATGGCGATGGCCACGGCCAGGTTCATCGGATTACCTAGCGCAAAGCCACCGACCACCGACGGGCGTATTGCTGACCATGTCCACGCTTTGCCCACCTGGCGTGCTTCCAGAAAGGTCTGCTGGTCGAACATGAATTCGGGCGGCATGAAATGCGCATCCGTTTCGCGCGCCGGGGTTTTGAACGGCCCGAGGTGGCCGCCGTAGACCTTGTAGCCCTGCATCAGGCTGATGTGCATGAGGTGTGGCGACGCGGCTTCCATGGCTTCAACCACGTTGGTCAGCATGGCGAGGTTGGGCGGCACCAGTTCTGCCCAGGTCGGGCGGTCCTGATAGGCGGCGTAGAAGATGTGGGTGACGTCGCCAAGCGCGCGGAGCTTGGCGCGCGTGTCGGCCGCGTCGAGCAGGTCGACGGCCACATGCTGGATGCGCTCGGTCGATTCTCCGCCGCGGCGCGACAGGCCCACGATGCGCCAGTCGTCCAATGTTGCGAGGTGCTCGATCAAGTTGCGGCCGATCACGCCCTGAGCGCCCACGACGAGCGCGACTTTGTTCTGTGCAGTCATGTTGATGTTGGGTTGAGCCCAACGCAGCAATGGCAATGGCAGCCAGTATGAGAACGATCGAATCTGTGCGATAGACTGCCAACAAGCACAACATTTATGAATTGAAATCACAATGTCGCGGCTTGATGTCAATCGCTTTGGCGAGATGGAAGTTTTCGTGCGGGTCGTGGAAGAGGGCGGTTTCTCCGCTGCGGCGCGCGCCTGCCGGATGACGCCGTCGGCGGTGAGCAAACTGGTCGCGCGGTTGGAAGCCCGGTTGGGGGCGAGGCTGGTGAACCGCTCCACGCGGCGCTTTCAGCTCACGCCCGAGGGTATGGCGTTCTATGAACGCAGCGTGACGGTGCTGGCCGATCTGGAAGAGGCCGAGCGCGAGGCGTCCGCCGGGGCGCAGCCTTCAGGGCGATTGCGCATCAATTCCAATGTGCCGGTCGGCACGCATTTGCTGCTGCCGATTGTGCCGGCGTTTCTGGCGTGCCATCCGGAGGTGTCGCTCGACATTGCGCTCACGGATCGCGTGGTCGATCTGATGGAAGACCGCACCGATGTTGCACTGCGCAGTGGTCCGCTAAAGAGTTCTCGGCTGGTGGCGCGCAAGCTGGGGCAGACGCGCTTGATGGTGGTGGCGTCTCCGGCTTATCTGGCGCGCGCGGGCACGCCGCGCACGCCGGCTGATCTGGCAAACCACAACTGTCTGGCGTTCAGCTACGTGCGCGCCATGAGCGCTTGGCCTTTCATTAAGCGCGGACGTCGCACCGAATTCACCCCGCACGGCAACACGCAGATCAGCGATGGCGAGGCGCTGTGCGCTGTGGCGGTCGCCGGTCTGGGGCTGGCGCGCTTGGCTGAGTTTCAGGTGCGCGCCGATCTGGATGCGGGCCGTCTCGTCCCCGTCCTGGAGGATTACAACCCGGGCGAGACCGAAGACATCCACGCCGTCTATGTCGGTCAGGGAGCGCATCTGCCGGCGCGCGTGCGAGCATTTCTCGATTTTCTGGTCGCGCACGTGAAGGTTGCCTAGGCTTGTGTTTCCCCACGCTGGAAGGGCTCGGCCTTCACATTCGCAAAACCCCTTCAAGTTGCCAAACGCCGTGCCGTTTACCGCCACATAACGTGTGCTTGAACGGGGGAAGACAATGTCGCAGCACGAAGTTGATGAACGGACCAATCTGACAAACAACAACCGTTTTGAACTGTTGCTGTTCCGCCTGGGCGAATCTGCGCGCTCCAATCAGCGCGAGATGTTCGGCATTAACGTGTTCAAGGTGCGCGAGATCATGGTCATGCCGCCTGTGACGCATGTGGCGGATGCCGGCGCCCATATCCTGGGTGCGGTCAATGTGCGCGGCCAGATCATTCCCGTAATTGACCTCGCCAGCGTGATCGGCACCAAGAACGGCAATGCCAACATCCTGCTGATTACCGAATATGCGCGCTCCACCCAAGGCTTTGCGGTGGAAGAAGTGGACGAGATCGTGCGCCTGGAATGGAGCCAGATCTTCCCGGCCGAGGCGAGCGTTGGCAGCAGCAACATCACCAGCCTGGCGCGCCTGGACGGCAACGCCGACAACTCCCGTCTGGCGCAGGTGATCGACGTCGAACAGATTCTGGTGGATGTGTTCCCGACCCGCCGTACCGATCTGGCGCCCGACAATGGCGAGCGTCCGATCAAGCTGCCGCCGGGTGCCAAGCTGCTGGTGGCGGACGATTCGGGCCTCGCACGCTCGCTCATCGCCAACGGTCTGGAAGCGATGGGCACACCGTACGTGATGACCAAGAGCGGCCAGGAAGCGTGGGATACGCTGCAGAACATCGCTCGCGATGCCGCTCGCGAAGGCAAGACCGTGCGCGACAAGATCGCCCTGGTGCTGACCGATCTGGAAATGCCCGAGATGGACGGGTTCACGCTCACACGCAAGATCAAAACCGAGCCGGCATTCCAGTCGATTCCGGTGGTGATTCACTCGTCGCTGTCGGGCTCGGCCAACGAAGACCACGTGCGCCGCGTTGGCGCCAACGGCTACGTTGCGAAGTTTGAAGCGAACGAACTCGCGCAGGCCATTGCTTCTGCGCTGGGTTAATCGCTGAGCTAAGCACTGAGGCCCACCCGCGGCGGGCGGGACCACCACCCCCGCCCCCAGACAAAGAAAAACCGGATGTGTGAGAAAAACACCCCACACAAAAAAAAAAAAAAAAAAAAAAAACAAAAAAAAAAAAAAAAAA
>NZ_JBGLYZ010000080.1:0-4941 GCF_047304345.1 Ralstonia sp. Ralssp135 | reverse complement strand
TGGCGGTGGTGCTGGCTACTCGCGCGGTGGTGAAGGCGGCGGTGGTGGCGGCGGCTACGGCGGTGGCCGCAGCCAAGGTCAAGGCCAAGGCGGTGGCTACTCGCGCGGCGGTGAAGGTGGTGGTCAGGGCGGCGGTGCACGTCGCCAGCCGGCACCGTCGAATGGTTTTGAGGATATGGACGACGATATTCCGTTCTAAGTCCGTATCGCCAGAAAGCAAAAACCCGGCAGTCCGCCAAGGATGCCGGGTTTTTTGTTGGCTTAGGCGCGCAGACCCTGCGGCCGTTCTAGTCACTCTCACACGGCTTCTTGAAGACGTGCTTCACGCCACATTTAGTGGCATGCGCCGCATTCTTAACGCCGTGGCCGACCGCTCGTGCAGCGTTGGCCGTCGCATGCCCGGCTTCCTTTGCCGCATGGCCGGTCTTGCGGGCCGCTTCCTTCGTGTCCTGCTTGATGTTCTCCTTGGTCTCGGACAAATCGGCATGGGCCAGGGGGCTGAGCAGCGCAAGCAGCAGCGCAGGAATCAAAAGCAGACGACCTTTCACGGTGGGAATCCTCACAAACAAGTTCATGCAACGGCCGCGTCGAGCACCACAGCGGCGCGGCCGGTCAACAGGATGCGCGCGCCACTGCGCACGGTGAATCGGTACAGCACGTTGTTGCCGTCGCCGCCGATGCGTTCGGCCTCGATGTCGAGCGGCGAGTCGATGGTGTCGAGCCGGGGGACGTGAGCTTCAACGCTGCGCACGCTGGCGAGAAAGCCGGCGCGCGGGCGGGCTTGCGCAGCATCGCACAGAGCGCCATGCACGGCCATCGCCTGAGCGGCGTATTCGATGCCGCAGACCGCGGCCAATTGACCGTGCGAGCGCAACGGGTTGGCAGCGTCACGATGGCTCGTGGCGCTGCAATGGATGTGCGCGTCGTCCCATGCGACGACCGCGTCCAGCAGGCACATTGCGCCGCTGTGTGGAATGCGCGCTGCGATCCAGTTGCGGTCGAGCGGCGGAGATGGCTGCGCGCTTGACGTCATGGCGTGCCGAAGGTGATGTCGACCTGCACGCGGGTCTCGGGCAGATAGTCGAGCACGACATTGGCTGCGCGCCGTGCCGCCAACGCTTCCAGCAGCGGCAGGGCGCGCGCTGCGGCGTTGCCCTGCCACAGCGCTCCGAGCCCGGGTTGTGCCAATGCAGTCGACGCCGCGTCGGTCAGCGTGACGTCAATGCGCGCGAGCGTGCGCGGGCTGGCTTCGGGCGCAAGGACCATCGCCACCGCAAACGTATCGGGCACGGGCCGCACCGCGTTCAACGGTTCCGGGTACTCGCCGTCATACGCGATCAGCAGGGTGGGCGTGGCGTCAATCGTGACCTGACAGAGGCTGTCCAGCAGGCCGGCGGCAAAGCTGCCGTCGTACGCGCACAGCACATTGGACGGCGCCATCGCGTGCGTGGCGATGCTCCAGTAGCCTGCCGGGGCGTTGTGCACGGAGTTGTGGAAGCGCGTGGGCGAGAGCTTGCGATCGTCGCTCGCCAGGGTTTCGCAGATAGCGTGGCAGTTTTGGCCATCGCCGCCGGACGAACTGAAAACCGTGGCCAGCGTGGCGGCATCGCGTCCGCTGGCTGCGACGGCCTCGTGACCGACTGCCAGCGCGAGCTTGATCACGGGCCCCGTGCGGCGGCGCTCGACCGATGGCAGGCCGGCCGGCGGCGGCAACTCGGTCGGTGCATGCGCGTAGGGCGCGCGACCGGTGAGCACGTCAGCGGTGTGCGGCCAATCCCGCAGGCCGGGGCCCAGCAGGCCGATGCTCTCGATGAAGGCGCGCAGTTGGGTCATGACGAGAGGCCCACGTGGTCTGCGCGGCCGAAGACCAGGCTGCAATTCGTGCCGCCAAATCCAAAGGCGTTGCTGAGCGCGGTGCGAACAGGGGCGTGGTGGCTCGACGTCAGGTAGTTGACGGCCAAGGTCGGGTCCGGCTGCGTGGTGTTGATGCCGGCAGGCAGCAATTGATGGCGCAGCGCCAGCGCTGTGATCACCGCTTCCAATGCGCCCGCCGCGCCAAGCGTGTGGCCGGTCGCGCCCTTGGTCGAGCTGCACGCCGTGCCGTCGAACATCGCCTGGATGGCGCGCGCCTCCGCTGCGTCGTTGCTGGGCGTGCCGGTGCCGTGCAGGTTGATGTAATCGATGTCTGTTGCGGCCAGGCCGCTTGTGGCCAGCGCTTGCGTCATGGCAGCGCGTGCGCCCAGCCCTTCCGGATGCGGCGAGGACATGTGATGCGCGTCGCTCGATTCGCCAATGCCGAGCAGCAGGATCGCATCGTCGTGCAGCGCGCCCTTCGCTTCAGGGGCGCGCTCCAGCAGCGCAAAGGCCGCAGCCTCGCCGATGGAGATGCCATCGCGCGCCGCATCGTACGGCCGGCACGGTTGCCGCGACAGCAGCTCCAGCGAGTTGAACCCGTACAGCGCAGTCAGGCACAGCGAATCGACGCCGCCCACCACCGCCGCATCGATCAGGCCCGCGGCCAGCATGCGCCGCGCCGAGGCAAACACCTTGGCCCCCGACGAACACGCCGACGAGATCACCATGGCCGGTCCGCTCAACCCAAAATACGCCCGCACAAACGCGGCGGGCGAATAAATGTTGTGCGTTTGCGCGTAGTGAAAGTTTGCCGGCAGCGCGCCAGTCTGCGGATCGCGCTGCTGGTAGGCGCGTTCGGTTTCGAGAATGCCCGACGTGCTGGTGCCAATGAACACGCCGACGCGTCCGGCGCCATGGCGCGCCTTGGCGGCTTCGACAGCTTCAACAAAACCGTCCTGTGTGAGGCCGATCTGCGCAAGCCGGTTGTTGCGGCAGTCGAAATCGCGCAGGTCTGCACGCACGGGCGTGGCATCGGCGCCAGGCACTTCGCCGATCCAGGTGTCGAGTTCGGCGCGTGGGAAGTCACACGGCGTGAGCCCACCACGTTGCCCGCGCAACGCGTCGAGCGTGGCGTCAAGGCCACGTCCGAGGCAGCTTGTGGCGGTGAAATGCGTGAGCAGGACGGGCTTCACTGGGGATGGTGTCGCGACAATTGTTGGGTGGGATGACTCGGCAAATGGGGCGCCAATCGTTGACAAATTTTATCAAATGGCTATGTGCGAGCGGGCGGCCTGCGCGGGCTCCGGCGCGAGGGCTGCGCGCAACGTCGTGAACTGCAATTGCGCGCGAGCGGCGGCTTCGAGCACCTTTGGCAACACGGCCAATATGACGGGGGTGCCGTGTGCATCGCGCGCCGCATGCCCATCGTGGAGCAGCAGGATGTCTTGGGGCGCCAGGCCGTGCAGCAGGCGCTGGGCGATGGCGTCGGCGTTGTGCGAGCGGGTGTCGAAGCCGCGGCGCGTCCAGCTCGCCAACTGCAGGCCAAGCTGACACAGCACGGGTTCGAGAAACGGATTGCGCAGTCCGGCCGGCGCCCGAAAGAACAGCGGGCGCGTGCCGGCGATCTGTGTGAGCGTGTCTTGCGCGGCAGCAATCTCGCGCCGCAACGCGCCCGGCGCCCGCAGCGAGAACGTATGCCGATGGCGCTGACTGTGGTTTTCCACTGCATGCCCGCGCGCGACGATGGCCTCGACGCAGCGCGGGTGCCGCTGCGCCAATTCGCCGATGCAGAAGAAGGTGGCCTTGGCACCGTGCTGATCGAGCATGTCCAGCACGCGCGGTGTGACATCGGGGTCAGGGCCGTCGTCGATGGTCAACGCAATATGCTGGCCGGCCGTGGCGGGCAGATGCGTCCAGTTCGGGCCGAGCCATGCGCTGCGCGGCCACAGACCACCGGCCATCAGCACCAGATGCGAGGCGATGACGCTGCCACCCGCCCATGGCCATGTCGATGGGGCGGCCGCAACGGTAACCGCCGCGCCAGCGTGCAGCACTAGCGCGCCGCTGATCAGCGGTGTTGGCTTCCAGCGGCGGGCGGTGCCAGGCGGCGTGGTGATCGATGGGTTCATGCGGCAGGGTGCTGATTGTGATTGGCGCGTGGCGCGAGGATGGCGGCAAACACCAGCGCAAGCATGGCGCCCGGCCCGACGGTCAACCCGAACGTTTCCAACATCGGCACCCGCGAGAATGCCAGCAGGCCGAAGCCGGCTACCGTCGCCAAATTCGCCACCAGCAGGGACACCAGCGTCTGCGGCGCAATGGCCTGCGTGCGTTGATTGAAGAACAGCGCGTAGTTCGATCCCACGGCCACGATCAGCAGCATGCCGACCAGATGCAGGATGGTCAGCGGCACGCGTGCCAGCGCAAAGCCGGCCGTCACCACCAGCACCGCCGCCACCAGGGGCGCCAACGCGCGGAGGGTCCCCTGCGGTGAGCGCAGCGCCACGAGCAGCAGCAACGCGATCGCCGCGAAACCGGCCAGCGACAGGCGAAGGTCTTCCCGCACGTAGTTCACGTACAGCCGATCGGCCTCGGCCTTCATGTCGACGAAGAGCGCGCCCGGCACGGCTGCATGCTCCACGGCGGCGCGAATTGGGGCGGCATCCAGGCTGGATGAGTTGGGTGCGTTCCTCGTGGCGGCCGGCGCGCCTGACGGTGCGCGCAATGGCAGCATGGCGCTCCATTGGCCGCCGTGTTCCGTCAGCAGTGCCTCCACCGCCAATGCCATCGATGTGCCTTTCAGGTCTGCGCGCCGCAAAAGGGGCTGCGCGCGTGCTGCATCCACATCGGCGATGAACGGGGCGAAGAGATCAGGCTTCACGCGGATCGGCTGATCTTCAACGGCACTGCGCATGCGTGCAGCCAGTGCATCAGCGGCGGGCAGGCTTGCCAAGCGCGCGCGCTGACTCGCATCGCTCGGCAGATAGCGCGCGGGGTTCTCGAAGCCGGCCAGCACGCCGTTGTCCACCAGCGGTTGCAGTTGCGCGGCGACCTTCTCGGCACCTTCAAGCGCGGCCTGTTCGGTCG
>NZ_JBGLYZ010000007.1:0-164125 GCF_047304345.1 Ralstonia sp. Ralssp135 | reverse complement strand
GGCGCGGGCGGCGGCCGGCGCACGTCGATTTTGCGCATTCCCGGCATCTATGCGGCGGACCGGCTGCCCGTCGCGCGGCTCGAACGCGGCACGCCCGCCTTGCGTGCGGAAGACGATGTCTACACCAACCACATCCACGCCGACGACCTTGCGCGCGCCGTCATTGCCGCGCTGTTCCGGGGGAAGCCGCAGCGCGTTGTTCATGCCAGCGATGCATCGGAGCTGCGCATGGGCGATTACTTTGACGCCGTGGCCGACGCGCGAGGCTTGCAGCGGCCGCCGCGCATTTCGCGGGCCGAGGCCGTCCAGCAGATCGAGCCGGCGCTGCTGTCGTTCATGAGCGAATCGCGCCGGCTGCGCAACACGCGGCTCGCGCGGGAGTTGCGTGTGGCGTTGCGCTACCCGACGGTGGCGGATTTCCTGAGCAGCGAAGCCTGATATGAAGGCGCCCGCGCCCGCATCTGCAACGTCGTCGCACGGCGCCCGGCTGCGCCTTGCGCGGTTGGCGCTTGGGCTGTCGGCGGCGGTGGTGGGCGTAGGCGTCTCCTGGTTTGCCGCCTGCTTCGTGGCGGATTCGATGAGCGCGCGCGACATGCAGCAGATGGTCGATGCGCGGCGCCAGCTGGCTGCGCAGGTGGCGGAGGGCATGTCGAACCAGATCACGGCCGACGTGGCCTTACTGCGCGCGCTGCCGCAGACGCTCGCGCAGATCGATGCCATCCCGCGTGCCGTGGCGCGCGTCGACACCCGGCGCTGGAACCTGATGGATCAGGGCTCGCGTGCCCAAGAGGCGATGTCGCACCCGGAAGTGGCCGACATCGATGCATTCCTGAACACGACCGCCGGCAATCTCGGGCTCGACTACGTCTGGGTCGTCAACCAACACAATTACGTGGTGCTGGCCAATAACGCCGGTCATGCCGATTCGTTCGTTGGCGTGCAGTCGAGCATGCAGCCGTACATGAAGGAGGCGATGCTGGGCGGCTTGGGCGAGCAGTTCACGGTGGGCCGGGTGACGGGCGTGCCGGGCCTGTTCTTCGCTGCGCCGGTGTATGACGCCGGCGGATACCTGGTCGCGGCGATGGGCACCAAGGTGAGCCTCGCGAGGCTGCAGCACTGGGTGTCGCACCCGACATCGTTGGTGACCGATCCAAACGGATTGATCATTCTGTCGACCGACGCGTCGCTGGTGGGCAAGATCCTGCCGGATGCGCGCTTGCAGCGCATGGGGGCCAGCGACCGGTACAACGCCTACCAGCGCGTCGACTTCGAGCCCTGGCCCTATCAGCCCACCGCCAAGGCGCATCACGATGTGCCCGGCTGGGTGCCGGCCGAGGTGCGCGACACGCTGGCTTGGCGCGAGGGCAGTGCGATGCCATCGCTCACCGTGTCGCGCAATGCCAGTGCGGACCTCACCATCGTCGTGGCCGAGCCACTGCCTGCATGGGGCCAGCAGATCGCCAACCATGCGCGCAACCGCGCGATCGGCTTCGTGTTGTTCGTGAGCGTGCTGGTGACGTTTGTGCTGGTGGCGTGGTCTTTGGTGCGCGAGCGGCAGCATCACCGCCTGACGCGCCATCTGAACCAGCGGCTGCAGCGCACCAACAGCGCGCTCGCCAACGAGGCGCATTTCGACCATCTCACGGGTGTGCTGACGCGGCGTCGCTTCCTGGCGCTGTTCGACACGGCGCTCGCGCGAGCCCATAACCGCGCCGAACCGCTCGTGCTTGTGCTGGCCGATCTGGATCACTTCAAGCGCATCAACGACACATGGGGCCACGCTGTGGGCGACATGGCGCTGCAGCGCTTTGCGTCGCTTGCCACGGGCGTACTGCGCAGCAGTGATCTGGTCGGGCGTCTGGGCGGCGAGGAATTCGCCATGGTGATGAGCCGCACCACACTGGAAACGGCCACTGAGGTGGCGGAGCGCCTGCGTACTGCGGTGGCAGAGACGGACGAGAGTTTCCCGACCGGGCTGTCGATGACTGTGAGCATGGGCATGACGGTCTGCCGCCCGGGCGATACAGCGTCGGAGATGCTCAAGCGCGCCGACCTGGCGCTGTATCGCGCTAAGGAAAGCGGGCGCAACCGGCACGTGGCCGGCTGAAACTGGCGACTAGCGCGCGACGCGGCCAGCGCGGCGGCGGCGTAGTTCGAGCTGCGTGCGCGTGCCCGACAGCGGTACACGGCGGAAGCGCTCGCGGCGCTGCTCCTCATCAAAGAACGCAAGCGACGGTTTGACCAGATCGCTGCGCGAAACAATGCCCACCAGCGCGCGCGATTGCGAATCGGCCACCACCGGCAGCCGCTCCAACCCATGCACTGCCAGGCGCGTGGCGACGATGCGGCAGGTCTCGCCGGGCAATGCCATTACGGGAGCATTCGCACCAAACAATTCGGCAACGGTGATGGCGCCGCGCTTCTGGCCTGCCAGCAGCGCATCGCGGTCGAGCATGCCGATCAACGCGCCATTCGGGCCACCTCGCACCACTGGAAACGCGCGGTGTGCCTGCTTGGCCCCAAAGCGGTTGGCGAGTGTATCGGCCAGCGTGGCCTGTGAGTCGATGGTCTGCACCGAACGCGTCATCACCTCATCCACGGCGTGGCGCTCGAGCGGGTCGACGGCGTATTCGCGATAGATGTGGAAGCCGCGGCGTGCGATCTTCTCGGTCATGATCGAACGCGGCATGGTTAACACGACAAAGCCGTAGGACACCGCCACCGCCAGCAGAATCGGCAGCAACGCGTTCACATCGTGGGTAAGCCCGAAGGCGAAGACGATGGCCGTGAGCGGGGCGCCCAGCACACCGGCCAGCATGGCGGCCATGCACACGAGTGGCCACAGACCCGGGTCACCACCCGGCAGCACGGGACCGATCAGCACCCCCAAGCCGGCGCCCATCATCAGCAGCGGAGCGAGCACGCCGCCCGACGTGCCCGAGCCCAGCGCGATCACCCAGATGATGGCCTTGACCACCAGCAGCGCCAGCGCCACCCCGATGGCGAGATGGTTGTGCAGCAAATCGCCGATGACGTCGTAGCCGACACCCAGCGCACGCGGCTCGAAATAGCCGCCGATGCCAACCACCAGGCCACCGATGGCTGGCCACCACATCCAGTGGATCGGCAGGCGGCCGAACAGGTCTTCGGTTTTGTACAGTGCCATCGAGAGCGAGCGTGCCAGCGCGCCGCACAGCAACCCGGCGACCACGCACGAGCCCAGCGCTGGCAGCGTCGCCGGTGCGGTTTCGAGAGGGAAGAGGGGGCCGGGTTCCAGCACCAGCACACGCAGAAAGCCCGCCACCGCGCAGGCCACCGCCACGGGCAGCATGCTGCGCGGGCGCCATTCGAACAGCAGCAGTTCCACCGCCAGCAGCAGCGCTGCCACCGGCGTGCCGAACACAGCCGTCATGCCTGCCGTGGCACCGGCCACCAGCAGCGTCTTGCGCTCGGCGGCCGTCAGCTTGAAGAACTGCGCGAACAGCGAGCCGAGCGCGCCGCCCGTCATGATGATCGGGCCTTCCGCGCCAAACGGGCCGCCGCTGCCGATCACGATGCCTGACGACAGCGGCTTGAGCACCGCCACCTTCGGCGACATCTTGCTCTTGCCGAAGAGGATGGCCTCAATGGCTTCGGGAATGCCGTGGCCGCGGATCTTTTCCGAGCCGAAGCGCGCCATCAGCCCGACAATCAGCCCGCCGATGAGCGGTACCGCAATCACCCAGACGCCCAGCGTGTTGGTGGCCGGCGAGCGATCCGCCAGCGACAGCGTCTGGAAAAAGAACAGGTTGGTGAAGAAGCGGATCAGGTTGAGCAGCACCACGGCGGCCAGCGTGGCAAACGCAGCGATGACGACCGCCAGCGCAGTGGTGCGGAACAGCGTGGTGTCGGCCGCAAAGTCGCGCCGATGCTGGTGGTGTTCAAGGGTTTGCATGACGTTACTGCTCGGCGGAGGGTTCGGCGGGGTGATCGAGGTGGGGGATCTTGAAAGCGCGGCTGAAGGTTGACAGCTCGCTCTGGTGCAGCCCGGCCAGAAGCGCAACGAGTTGGTCACCCTTCTTGGAGAGATGCACTTCCACCTGGCGAGCGTCGGTGTCGCTTTGGCGGCGTTCGACCAGGCCCGCTTCTTCGCAACGCGTGATGAGTGCCGCCGTGCCATGCGGCGCGGCCTGCAGGCGCTCGGCCAGTTCGCCGACGGTGGCCCATTCGCGCCCGGCATAGCCTTTCACGTGCAGCAGCAACTGATACTGCAGCGGCGTGATGCCCTTGGCGTGGATCAGATCTTCAGAGGCGCGCAGGAAGCGGCGCAAGTGGTAGCGGAAATCGGAGAGGCTCTCGAAATCCTGCTTGGACAGAGGTCGGGCAGGGGTGGCCATGGCGGAATCAAAGGGTTCGGGCCGGAATATATCACGACGTGACATATTTTGGAAAGCCTGCCCTGTTGCTGTATTGCCAACCCGGAGTGCGTTCTGAATTGCGTGGATTGTTGATTGCCAATCAAGACTGTTTCGTCGACGGGCGGGTTTTTCTGCAAAGGTGGAGCACGCACACTGCGGTCCATGCCCATTGCGCTGATAGCAAATGCATCGCCTGCAGCGCGCCTTATGACCCGATCACAACCATGCCCCCCGCACTCGACAAACTCACATACGGCGGCTTCAGCATTGGCATTGAACTGCCGCTCGACAACGATTGGTCCCCCGCTGGCGATGCCAAGCGCCTGCGCGATGGGCGCCGCCACGGTGTGCCCGATATCGAACACCACGCAACCCTCGCCAAACTCGCGGACTCGCTCGGCTTTCGCGCGCTATGGGTGCGCGATGTGCCGGTGTACGACCCAGCATTCGGCGATGCTGCACAGGTGTTTGAGGTGTTCTCGTACCTTGGCTACTTGGCCGGCATTACGCGCCACATTCTGCTCGGCACGGCCGCCGTTGTTCTGCCGTTGCGCGAGCCGCTGCTGACGCTCAAATCAGCCGCAAGCATCCAGGAGTTGAGCGGCGGTCGTCTGTTGCTCGGCGTGGCCAGCGGTGACCGGCCCGTCGAATATCCGCTGTTCGGCCGCGACTTCGAATCGCGCGGGGCAAGCTTCCGCGACCAGATCTCGCTATTGCGGGACGGCGCGCGTGGCAGCTTGCCCGCCGGCATAGAGATTCTGCCGGCCATGCGCACGTCGCTTCCGCTGCTGGTGGCCGGCCTCGCGCAACAGACGCCGGCCTGGATCGGCACACACATGGACGGTTGCCTTGCCTATCCGGGCACGCCAGCCGATCACGCGCAACGCGCCGCCGCATGGCGTGCCGTTGCGGGCGACAAGCCCTACGTGAGCTTCATTCACCTCGATCTGGCGGAAGACCCGCACGAGCCGTTGCAACGCCATCGCTTTGGCGCACGCGCCGGGCGCATCGCACTGTCCGAAGAGTTGGCAGCGATGCGCGAGGCGGGCGTGCAGCATATCGGCCTGCATTTCCGCCGGAATCGTCGCCCGCTTGCTGAAACGTTTGCGGAAATCGCGGCAGAGGTTCTGCCGGCTTTCCATTCCTCTGCTTTGGAGTACACCGCATGAACCCCACCCCCACTTCCGCCGAGCCCACACGCAGCAGCGCGACGCTGCCGCTGCTCGCGCTTGCCGCTGGTGCCTTCGGTATTGGCACTACTGAGTTCTCGCCGATGGGCTTGCTGCCCGTGATTGCCGACGGCGTGCATGTATCGATCCCGCAGGCTGGCATGTTGATCAGCGCCTACGCCATCGGCGTGATGGTCGGCGCGCCGATCATGACGCTGCTGCTCGCACGCTGGCCGCGGCGCAAGGCGCTGATCGCGCTGATGAGTATTTTCACCATCGGCAACCTGTTGTCAGCCGTTGCGCCGGATTACACGACGCTGCTGCTCGCGCGGCTCGTCACCAGCCTCAACCATGGCGCGTTTTTCGGGCTGGGTTCGGTGGTTGCCGCCAGCCTTGTGCCGCGCGAGAAGCAGGCCAGCGCCGTGGCCACGATGTTCATGGGATTGACGATCGCCAACGTCGGCGGCGTGCCGGCCGCGACGTGGCTTGGTCAGATGATCGGCTGGCGCATGTCGTTTGCCGCCACGGCAAGCCTGGGCCTGATCGCCATCGCGGGTCTGTTCGCCGCGTTGCCGAAGGGGGATGCCGGCAAGATGCCCAACCTGCGTGCGGAACTGGCCGTGCTGACGCGTCCCGTCGTGCTGGGCGCGCTTGCCACCACGGTGCTCGGTGCGGGCGCGATGTTCACGCTCTACACGTACGTCGCGCCGACGCTCGCCCAACTGACCGGCGCCTCGCCAGCGTTCGTGACGGCGATGCTGGTGCTGATCGGCATCGGTTTTTCGATTGGCAACATCGCCGGCGGCCGCCTGGCCGATCGCTCGCTCGATGGCAGCCTGATCGGCTTTCTGCTGCTGCTGATCGTGACGATGCTCGCCTTCCCCGTGCTCGCCAAGACGCACGCGGGTGCGGCCGCCGCGCTGCTGGTGTGGGGCATTGCCACCTTCGCGGTCGTGCCTCCGCTGCAGATGCGTGTGATGCGGGCCGCGGCTGAGGCGCCGGGGCTCGCATCGTCAATCAACGTGGGCGCTTTTAACCTCGGCAATGCACTGGGCGCGGCAGCGGGCGGTGCGGCCATCTCCGCAGGCCTGGGTTTTGCGGCCGTGCCAATTGTCGGCGCAGTGATTGCGGCGGCAGGTCTCGCGCTGGTGGGTCTACACGTTGTGCAGCGCCGGACGCGTCTGGCCATGAACCCCTGATTCGATTTCCCCTTGGAGCACAAGATGAACAGGATCCCCGCTTTCGGCCTCGGTACGTTTCGCCTGAAGGGCCAGGTTGTCACCGACTCGGTCCGCAATGGCCTCGAACTCGGCTACCGCGCCATCGACACTGCGCAAATCTACGGCAATGAAGCCGAGGTGGGCGAGGCAATCGCCGGTTCTGGCGTGCGCCGCGAAGAGCTGTTTTTGACTACCAAGATCTGGGTCGAAAACTACGCCAAAGGCAAGCTCGCGGCGAGTCTCGAAGACAGCCTCGCCAAGCTGCGCACCGACTACGTCGACCTCACGCTGATCCACTGGCCTGCGCCCAACAACGGCGTGTCGCTCGAGGAATTCATGACCGCGCTGGCCGATGCCAAGGCCCGGGGTTTGACGCGCGAGATCGGCGTCTCGAACTTCAACATCGCCCTGACGCAACAGGCAATTGCGGTGGTTGGCAAAGACGCCATCGCCACCAACCAGATCGAGCTGAGTCCGTATCTGCAGAACCGCAAGCTCGTCGATTTCCTGCAGCGCGAGGGCATTCACGTCACGTCGTACATGACGCTTGCATACGGCAAGGTGCTGGGTGATCCGGTGATTGGTGCGATTGCGCAGCGGCACGAGGCGACGCCGGCGCAGGTCGCGCTGGCCTGGGCGATGCAACTCGGCTACTCGGTCATCCCGTCGTCAACCAAGCGTGAGAATCTTGCGAGCAACCTGCGTGCGCAAACACTGCACCTGACGGCCGACGACATGGCGCAGATTGCCGCGCTCGAGCGCAACGGCCGCGAGGTGTCACCCGACGGGCTTGCGCCTCAGTGGGATTGAACGTCGCGGCATCGGCGCAATAGAAAAAGCCGCTCCGAAGAGCGGCTTTTCTTTGCATCACTCGGGCGCATGGCCCGCGGCGCATCAGTCGTCCAGTTGCGACAGGTCGCGCACCGCGCCCTTGTCTGCCGACATGACCAACTTGGCGTACGCCTTAAGTGCGGCCGACACCTTGCGCGGACGCGGCAGTGCAGGCTTCCAGCCCTTGGCGTTCTGCTCTTCGCGGCGGCGTGCGAGTTCTTCGTCCGACACCAGCACGTTGATCGTGCGGTTGGGGATGTCGATACGGATCTTGTCGCCGTTACGTACCAGGCCAATCGCGCCGCCTGCTGCCGCTTCCGGCGAGCAGTGACCGATCGACAGGCCCGACGTGCCGCCCGAGAAGCGGCCGTCCGTCAGTAGGGCACAGGCTTTGCCCAGGCCTTTGGACTTGATGTAGCTCGTCGGATACAGCATTTCCTGCATGCCGGGGCCGCCCTTCGGGCCCTCGTAGCGCACGACCACCACGTCGCCAGCCTTGACCTTGTCAGCGAGGATGTTCTCGACGGCTTCGTCCTGCGATTCCGTCACGTGTGCCGTGCCTTCGAACACGAGGATGCTGTCGTCCACGCCAGCGGTCTTCACCACGCAGCCGTCCAGCGCGATGTTGCCCCTCAGCACGGCCAGGCCACCTTCCTTCGAGAACGCATGCTCGTTCGAGCGGATGCAGCCCTCGGCGCGATCCAGATCGAGGCTCGGCCAGCGCGTGTTCTGGCTGAACGCGACCTGCGTCGGGATACCAGCCGGGCCGGCACGGTAGAACGTCTGCACGGCATCGTCCGACGTGCGGACGATGTCCCACTGGTCCAGCGCATCCTTCATCGTGGGCGCGTGCACGGTTGGTGTATCGGTGTGCAGCTTGCCGGCACGGTCCAGTTCACCCAGGATGGCCATGATGCCGCCTGCGCGGTGCACGTCTTCGATGTGGTACTTGTTCGTGTTCGGCGCGACCTTGCAGAGCTGCGGCACGACGCGCGAAAGGCGGTCGATATCTGCCATCGTGAAGTCGATTTCGGCTTCCTGTGCGATGGCCAGCAGGTGCAGGATCGTGTTGGTCGAGCCGCCCATCGCGATGTCCAGCGTCATCGCGTTCTCAAATGCCTTGAAGCCGACCGAACGCGGCAGCACGCGCTCGTCTTCCTGTTCGTAGTATTGGCGGGCCAGTTCAACGATGCGGTGGCCGGCGCGCTTGAAGAGCTGTTCGCGGTCGGCGTGTGTGGCGACCACGGTGCCATTGCCCGGCAGCGACAGGCCCAGGGCTTCGGTCAGGCAGTTCATCGAGTTGGCCGTGAACATGCCCGAGCACGAACCGCAGGTCGGGCAAGCCGAGCGTTCGACTTCCGCCACTTCCTCATCGGAATACTTGCTGTCGGCCGCAATCACCATCGCGTCGATCAGGTCGAGCTTCTTGATCTCGATAGCCTTGGTGACGGGGTTGGCCAGGCGCGTCTTGCCCGCTTCCATCGGGCCGCCCGAGACGAAGATCACCGGAATGTTCAGGCGCATGGCGGCCATCAGCATGCCCGGGGTGATCTTGTCGCAGTTCGAGATGCACACCATGGCGTCGGCGCAGTGCGCGTTGACCATGTATTCGACCGAGTCGGCAATGATGTCGCGGCTGGGCAGCGAATACAGCATGCCGTCGTGGCCCATGGCGATGCCGTCATCCACGGCAATCGTGTTGAATTCCTTGGCAACGCCGCCCGCGGCTTCGATCTCGCGCGCGACGAGCTGGCCCAGGTCTTTCAGGTGCACGTGGCCGGGCACGAACTGGGTGAACGAGTTGACCACCGCGATGATCGGCTTCTGGAAGTCTTCATCTTTCATGCCGGTGGCGCGCCAGAGCGAGCGTGCCCCCGCCATGTTGCGGCCGGCGGTGGAGGTTTTGGAACGGTATGCGGGCATTGTGCGTACTGAAGAAGGTTCGAAATGGGGAGCGGGCCACGCGGATACAGGCCCTCATGCCCGTGCGATCAACCTCTTGAGCCGCGCCCGGGGCAAAACCCGCATTATCCCACGCCAGGCGAGGCGTGTTGCCGGCCGTCGTCGGGTTGGCGAGTGCCCAATGAAAAAGCCGCTTCTGCGTGAACAGAAGCGGCTTGAATTCTGGTGCCCGAGGCCGGAATCGAACCGGCACGCCTTGCGGCGGGGGATTTTGAGTCCCCTGCGTCTACCAATTTCACCACTCGGGCAGGTGCTGATGAGCCGGCAATTATGCCAGAAGTCTGGGCATCCGAACAAGGCGTGTGGGGCGATGCTCAATCCGCCTGCTGATTGTTCTGCTGCTCCAGCACGCGCAGCAGCGACGCCGTATCGTCATACCCCCAGCCATTGGCGACCAGCGTATTGAGCTGCGAAGCCACCAGCTCCATCGCCGGCATCTGCAGGCCGAGTTCCTGGGCGATCTCGCGCACGAGGCCGAAATCCTTGTCATGCAGGCGGGCTTCGATGCCGGCGGCAAAGTTACGCTCGGCCATCTTCGGGCCCATCATGTCGAGCATGCGGCTGCCCGCAAAGCCCGGACCGATGGCAGCCAGCACGCGCGACGGGTCGGTGCCCTGGGCACGTGCAAACAGCATGGCTTCGGCAATGCCCTGGATGTTGATGACCTGCACGATCTGGTTGCACGCCTTGGCGACCTGTCCGGCGCCGTGGTCGCCGATATGCGTGATGGTGGTGCCCAGCAGTTGCAGTAGCGGGCGCACACGCTCCAGCACCTCGGCCTTGCCGCCCACCATGATCGACAGCGTGGCCTTTTGCGCGCCCATAGTGCCGCCCGAAACCGGCGCATCCAGGAATTCCAGGCCTGCCGCTTCCAGCTCGGCGGCCATACGGCGCGTGGCTACGGCCGAGATCGTGCTGTGGTCGACGCACACCGCGCCACGCGGTGCGCCATGGACGACGCCGTCCGGCCCCAATAGCACGCCTTCCACATCGGCCGTGGAGGTGACGTTGGTGAAAATGACTTCGGCGTCGCGTGCGGCATCCGCAGGGGTGCTGCAAGGCTCGGCGCCGATGGCGCGCGCGTTGTCGGCGGCCTCCGGACGGCGCACATAGGCGCGCACGGTGTGTCCGGCGGCAATCAGGTGCTGGACCATCGGCGTGCCCATGTTGCCGAGGCCGATGAAGGCGATACGTGTCATGGCAGATTTGTGCGTGTTTGATTAGCGCGGGCCGGCGTAAGCAAAGCGGCCGTTCTTGATGATGCCCATCACACGCGAGCGTTGGTCGAAGCCTTGGTGATCCTGGGCATTCAGATTCAGCACACCGTTGGGCACAGTCAGGTCGCGCGTGGTTTCCAGCGCGTCGCGCAGGGAGGCGCGGAAAGCTGGCGTGCCAGGCTTGGCGCCGGTCTTGAGTGCGCGGGCCGTGGCGTTGTCGAGCAACTGCCACGCGCCCCAGGCGTCGCCCGCAAATTGCGTGACGGTGTTGGGGCCGTACTTGGCTTCATAGCGATCGGCAAATTCCACGGCTACTTTGCGTACCGGATGGCTGGCCGGCAGCTCGCGCGCCACCACCACGGGGCCGGTCGGGAAGAGGGTGCCTTCCACGTCCTTGCCGCCCACCTTCAGGAATTCCGTGCTGGCGATGCCGTGCGTCTGGTAGATGCGGCCCTTGTAGCCGCGCTCGACCAGCGTGCGTTGAGGCAACGCGGCCGGGGTGCCGGCCCCGGCAATCAGGATGGCGTCGGGCTTGGCAGCCATCAACTTGAGAATCTGGCCGGTCACGCTGGTATCTGTGCGCGCAAAGCGCTCGTTGGCCACCACGCGCAGCTTGCGCACCTCGGCCAGCTTCGAGAATTCGCGCCACCAGCTTTCGCCATACGCATCGGTAAAGCCGATAAAGCCGACGGTATGCACACCGCTGTCCGCCATGTGCTGCGTGACGAGCGTGGCCATCTGCGAATCGTTCTGCGGCATCTTGAAGGCCCAGCGGCGCTTTGCGTCCTGCGGCTCGACGATGGAAGCGGAGGCGGCCAGCGTGATCATCGGCGTTTGACCTTCGGCCACCGCATCGAGCGAGGCCAGCGCCGTCGGCACGATCGTCGGACCGACGATGACGTCCACCTTGTCTTCGGCGATCAGCTTGCGCACGTCGCGCACCGCCATCGACGGGTCAGACGCGTCGTCCAGGATGATGACCTGCGCACGCTGGCCGCCGATTGTCGCGGGCCACATCTGCACGGTGTTCTTGCTGGGAATGCCGATGGCCGCTGCGGGGCCGGTGGTGGACAACACCACACCCACGCGGATGTCGGCTTGGGCGGGCAGGGCAATGGCGGCAGCGCTGGCAAGGAGCGCCATGCCGCACAGCAGGCGACGTCGGGTCGTCATGAAATCTCCGGGAAGTTCGGCAATTGCAGTTGCAGGCGAATCAGAGCTCGTATGCTTCGTGATCGCCAGACATGAGTTGCTCGACCAGCTTGCGCGTCAGCGTTGGCGCAAACAGTTCGATGAAGGTGTAGACGAAGCCGCGCAAATACGCGCCTTGTTTGACGCCGAGGTGCGTGACGTTGGTGCCGAACAGGTGTCCGGCCGGAATCGCGCGCAGGTTGCGGTCGCGCTCGGCGTCAAAGGCGACGCCCGCCACGATGCCCACGCCCAGCCCGACTTCTACGTAGGTCTTGATGACGTCTGCGTCGATGGCCTCCAGCACGATATCGGGCTTGATCTGACGCAGCTCGAAGGCGTGGTCGATCTTGGGGCGGCCGGCAAAGTGCTGGTCGTACGTGACGATTGGGTAACCCTTGAGGTCTTCCAGCGTCAGGTGCTGGCGCGACAGAAGCGGGTGATCAGGCGGCGTCACCACCACATGCTGCCACTGGTAGCCCGGGATCGAGATCAGATCCTTCACATGCGACATGCCTTCGGTGGCGATGGCAAGGTCGGCTTGGTCGTGCAGCACCATCTCAGCAATCTGCGCGGGCGTGCCCTGCTGAATGGAGAGGCGCACCTTGGGGTATTTGCGCGTGAACTCGGCAATCGCCTTGGGCAGAGCGTAGCGCGCCTGCGTGTGCGTGGTGGCGATGGTGAAGTTGCCTTGGTCCTGGGCGGCGTAGTCCTTGCCGACGCGCTTGAGGGTTTCGACCTCTTCCAGCACGCGCTCGACCGAGGCCAGGATGCGTCGGCCCGGTTCCGTGAGACCCCGGATGCGCTTGCCGTGCCGGGTGAAGATATCGACGCCCAACTCCTCTTCCAGCTCAATGATGGCTTTGGAGACGCCTGGTTGTGACGTATAGAGCGCTTTCGCGGCCTCTGTCAGGTTGAATTTCTGCCGCACGGCTTCGCGCACGAAGCGAAATTGGTGAAGGTTCATGGCTGCGCGGTCGATAAAGAAGAACGGGTGCGAACTGACCGCTACTTATAACCGACGCCATATAAACAAACAATTTTTTATTGGTTTGGGATATGAGGCCCGTTCATTACGATGCTCGAACTTCGTGATAACACGCCCTCACTGTCCCCCGCGCTATGACGCTCGCCTATACGGTTTCCGGTTTGCTGGTCGGCCTGTTGGTCGGCCTGACGGGCGTTGGCGGTGGCTCGCTGATGACTCCGCTGCTGACGCTGATGTTCGGCTTTTCGCCGGCAACCGCTGTCGGCACGGACTTGGCATTCGCCTCGTTGACCAAGGGCGTCGGCACGATCGCACATCGTAGCCACGGTCATATTCGCTGGGACATCGTCAAGCGCCTCTGCCTGGGCAGTCTGCCCGCAGCGCTGGTGACGGTGATCGTGCTGAAGACCGCCGGCAACCTGGATGCGGAGTGGATGCACGTGATTCGCGTGACGATCGGCGCGTCGGTCATCCTGACGGTGATTTCGCTGCTGTTCCGTCAGCGCGTATTGGGCTGGCTGGCGGCCAACCCGCGTTATCGTCTGCAGGGCACGGCACTGGCCGTGGCCACGGTCATCGTCGGCGTGGTGCTGGGTGTGCTGGTGACGGTGTCGTCCATTGGCGCAGGTGCCGTGGGCGCGACGCTGATCCTGATCCTGTATCCCGAATTGAAGAGCGCCGAAGTGGCTGGCACCGATATCGCCTATGCCGTGCCGCTGACCGCCGTGGCGGGCCTGGGTCACATGTACCTGGGCACGATCGACTGGAACCTGCTGATGTCGCTGCTGGTGGGCTCCATCCCGGGTATCTGGCTGGGCGCGCGCCTGTCCAAGAATCTGCCGGAACGTCTGGTGCGCGGCGCGCTTGCCGCCACGCTGACGATCACGGCCATCAAGCTGGTGTCGTGATGCGTGATCTCATGCCGGCCCCGCTCGATTGCGGCTGCTGTCGCTGAGCTGGCAGCAGCACCATAACGAAACGCTTTCCCCCAATTGAATCGCATGCCGGCCCAGCCGGATTGGACTGAACAGTCATGTACCAATACGACGCTTACGATCACCGCCTCGTCGCCGACCGCGTAGAGCAGTTCCGCGATCAGGTGCGCCGCCGTATCTCGGGCGAACTGACGGAAGAAGAATTCCTGCCGCTGCGCCTGCAGAATGGTCTGTACTACCAGCGCCACGCCTACATGCTGCGCGTGGCGATTCCGTATGGCCATCTGCGCGCCAAGCAACTGCGCATGCTCAGCCACATCGCCGCCG
The DNA here is from genome assembly GCF_047304345.1 of Ralstonia sp. Ralssp135. Lineage (NCBI taxonomy): Bacteria > Pseudomonadati > Pseudomonadota > Betaproteobacteria > Burkholderiales > Burkholderiaceae > Ralstonia > Ralstonia sp. Ralssp135. Next base: position 149,891 of record NZ_JBGLYZ010000007.1, on the reverse strand, counting down.
AGCACGATCGCGGCTACGGCCACTTCAGCACGCGCCAGAATATCCAGTACAACTGGATCGAACTGGAGCAGGTGCCTGACATCCTGGCCAAGCTGGCCTCGGTGGAAATGCACGCCATCCAGACCTCGGGCAACTGCATCCGCAACATCACGACCGACCAGTTTGCCGGCGTGGCACCGGACGAAGTGATCGATGCGCGCCCGCTGGCGGAAATCCTGCGCCAATGGTCGACGTTCATCCCTGAATTCGCGTTCCTGCCGCGCAAGTTCAAGATCGCCGTGTCGGCCTCGCGCGAAGACCGCGCCGTGACGCAACTGCACGACATCGGCGTCTACGCCTATGAGAAGGACGGCCAGACGCTGCTGCGCATCCTGGCCGGCGGCGGCATGGGTCGCACCCCGATCCTGGGCGCGATCATCAAGGAAGATCTGCCGTGGCAGCACATGCTGTCGTACATCGAGGCCGCCGTGCGCGTGTACAACCGCTACGGCCGTCGCGACAACAAGTACAAGGCGCGCATCAAGATTCTCGTGAAGGCCATCGGCGCGGAAGAATTCGCCCGCCAGGTGGAAGAAGAGTGGCAGCACATCAAGGACGGTCCGTCGACCATCACGCAGGCCGAATTAGACCGCGTGGCGCAGTTCTTCGCGCCGCCTGCGTATGAAAAGCTGGCCGACACCGATGCCACCTATGAAAAGGCGCTGCTGGAGAACAAGGCGTTCGCCCGCTGGGTGAGCCGCAATGTGCATCCGCACCGCGTGCCGGGCTACGCCGCAGTCACGCTGTCGCTCAAGCCCGGCGCGGCGCTGCCTCCGGGCGACGCGACGGCTGAGCAGATGGCGCTGGTGGCGGATTGGTCCGAGCGCTTTGGCTTTGGCGAGCTGCGTGTCGCGCACGAGCAGAACCTGATCCTGCCGGATGTGAAGAAACACGATCTGTTCGAGCTGTGGCAACTGGCCAAAGAACACGGCATGGCCACCGCCAACATCGGTCTGCTGACCGACATCATTGCGTGCCCGGGCGGCGACTTCTGCTCGCTGGCGAACGCCAAGTCGATCCCCATCGCGCAAGCGATTCAAGCGCGTTTTGACAACCTCGACTACGTGTACGACCTGGGCGAGCTGTCGCTCAACATCTCAGGTTGCATCAACTCGTGCGGGCACCACCACGTCGGCAACATCGGCATCCTGGGTGTCGATAAGCACGAAGAAGAGTGGTACCAAGTGTCGCTGGGCGGCGCGCAGGGCAATGATTCGGCGATCGGCAAGATCATCGGGCCGTCGTTCAAGGCCGAAGAAATGCCCGACGTGATCGAACGCATCATCGACACCTTCGTTGCCAACCGCACGGAAGACGAGCTGTTCATCGACACCTATCACCGTATCGGCATGGCCCCGTTCAAGGAACGTGTCTACGCCCGTGAAGAAGCCTGAACGCCGAGGGAAACGAATATGAGCAAGATCATCAAGCTGCAAAACGGTGCCCCGCAAATCGTGGCTGACGAATGGACCGTGCTGCGCGCGCCGGAAGGCGGCGAACTGACGCAAGCCGATGTGGATGCCGCTGCGCACGCCATCGTGCCGCTGGCCTATTGGCAAGCCAACCGCGACGCGCTGCTCGGCCGCGCCCGCGCTGGCACGCTGGCCGTCTGGCTCGCTCCCGACGACGAGCCGTTTGCACTGGAGGCTGACCTGCCGAACCTGCCGCTGGTGGCCGTGGATTTCCCGGTCTTCCGCGATGGCCGTGGCTACAGCACCGCGTTCCTGCTGCGCCAGCGCCTGGGCTTTACGCGTGAGTTGCGCGCCATTGGCGACGTGCTGCGCGATCAGCTCGACTTCATGCGCCGCTGCGGCTTTGATGCCTACGCCGTGCGTGCAGACAAGAACATCGACGATGCCCTGAACGGCTTTGGCGAGATCAGCGTGCGCTACCAAGGCGCCATCGACGAGCCGCGTCCGCTGTTCCGCCGCGAGCGCGCAACCGAGGCGAATGCAGCATGAGCGACACCCAAGACATCGCCGTGTCCGAAGTGCCGGTGTCCGCAATCGGGCGCCCGGTGCTGTGGACGCGCCCCGTCTACACCGGCACGGCTGAAGCCCTGGCTGCGAAGGAAGCCGCGCTGTTCGAGCGCCTGGTCGAGATTGCCGCCAAGCACGGCGTGGCAAAGTTCGCCACCAGCCTGGCTGCCGAAGACATGGTCGTAACCGACGCGATCCTGCGCAGCCCCGAGGCCGTGCGGGCGCACCTGCCGATCTTCACGCTGCAGACCGGCCGCTTGCACGCCGAAACGCTGGCCATGCTTGATCGCATTCGCGCGCACTACGGTTATGCGATCGAACAGTACGCACCGGACGCCCGCGCAGTGGAAGCCTACGTGCGCGACCACGGCCTCAACGCGTTTTACGACAGCATCGAACTGCGCAAGGCCTGCTGCAACATCCGCAAGGTGGTGCCGCTGAACCGTGCGCTGAGAGACGCCGACGCGTGGCTTACGGGCCAGCGCCGCGAGCAGGCCGTCACCCGAGCCGACCTGCCGTTTGCCGAAGACGACGATGCGCGCGGCATCGCCAAGTACAACCCGCTGTTCGACTGGTCCGAGGCAGAAGTCTGGGCTTACCTCGAACAACACAACGTGCCGACCAACGCGCTGCACGACAAGGGCTATCCCAGCATCGGCTGCGAGCCTTGCACGCGCGCGGTGCGTGCCGGTGAAGACGTACGCGCCGGCCGCTGGTGGTGGGAATCGCGCGACAGCAAGGAATGCGGTCTGCATGCGGCAAATGCGGTGACAAATTCGGCGACGGATCTGTCGCAAAAGAATTGAGCGAGAGCTAAGGAAGAATCATGGGAGTGATGAGCGAGATCCCCGGCACGGCCCTGACGCCTGTGCAGAACGAACACCTCGACTGGCTGGAAGCCGAGTCGATCTACATCATCCGCGAGGTGGTGGCCGAATGCCGCAACCCGGCGCTGCTGTTTTCCGGCGGCAAGGATTCGATCGTCATGCTGCATCTGGCGCTCAAGGCATTCCGCCTGGGCGATCGCAAGATCGATCTGCCGTTCCCGCTGGTGCACATCGACACGGGTCACAACTACCCGGAAGTGATCGCCTTCCGCGACGAGCAGGTTGCCAAGCTGGGCGCGCGTCTGGTGGTCGGGCATGTGGAAGATTCCATCAAGCGCGGCACGGTGCGCCTGCGCAAGGAAACCGACTCGCGCAACGCCGCCCAGGCCGTCACGCTGCTGGAAACGATCGAATCGTACGGCTTCGACGCCCTGATGGGCGGCGCCCGCCGCGATGAAGAGAAGGCCCGCGCGAAGGAACGCATCTTCTCGTTCCGCGACGAGTTCGGCCAGTGGGATCCGAAGGCCCAGCGCCCGGAACTCTGGAGCCTGTACAACGCCCGCATGGCGCGGGGCGAGCAGATGCGCGTGTTCCCGATCTCCAACTGGACGGAACTCGACGTGTGGCAGTACATCGCCCGCGAGAACTTGGCCTTGCCGCCTATCTACTACGCGCATCAACGTGAAGTCGTGCGCAAGAACGGCCTGCTGGTGCCCGTCACGTCGATCACGCCCAAGGCCGACGGCGACGTGAGCGAAGTCCTGTCGGTGCGCTTCCGTACCGTGGGCGACATCAGCTGCACATGCCCGGTGGCGAGCACCGCTGCCACGCCGGCCGAGATCATCGCCGAGACGGCCGTTACCGAAATCACCGAACGCGGCGCCACGCGCATGGACGACCAGACGAGCGAAGCCTCGATGGAAAAGCGCAAGAAGGAAGGGTATTTCTGATCATGACGACGAATTCGACGCACCCAGCGACGCATCCTGCATCGCACCAAGGTCTGCTGCGCTTCATCACCGCCGGTTCCGTTGACGACGGCAAGAGCACGCTGATCGGCCGCTTGCTGTATGACAGCAAGGCCGTGCTGACCGACCAGTTGCAAGCGCTGGCCAACGCCAAGAACAAACGCACTGCCGGCGAACAGATCGACTTCTCGCTGCTGACAGACGGCCTGGAAGCCGAGCGCGAGCAGGGCATCACGATTGACGTGGCGTACCGCTATTTCTCGACCGCGCGCCGCAAGTTCATCATTGCGGATACGCCGGGCCACGAGCAGTACACGCGCAACATGGTGACCGGCGCCTCGACCGCGCACGCCGCCATCATCCTGATCGATGCCACGCGTGTGACGACCGTTGACGGCAAGACGGAGTTGCTGGCTCAGACCAAGCGCCATTCGGCCATCGTGAAGCTGCTGGAACTGCAGCACGTGATCGTGGCCATCAACAAGATGGATCTGGTCGACTACAGCGAAACGCGCTTCAACGAAATTCGTACCGCCTACGATGCACTGGCCGCACAACTCGGCTTGCGCGACGTGCGCTACGTGCCGGTGTCTGCGCTGCGCGGCGACAACATCGTTCACGCGTCCGAAGCCATGCAGTGGTATCAGGGCGAGCCGCTGCTGGCGTTGCTGGAAGATCTGAAGGTGGAAGAGACCGCCCCGGCGGGCGACGACGCGCTGCGCTTCCCGGTGCAGCTGGTGGCGCGCCAGGACGGCTCGCAGGCGGATGATTTCCGCGGCTACATGGGCCGTGTGGAAGCCGGCACCGTGCGCGTTGGCCAAGCCGTGCGCGTGCTGCCTGCCAACCGCGAAACCACGGTGGCCGAAGTGCTCACGCCCAATGGCGCAGCCGATTCTGCCGGCCCCGGCGAGACCATTACCGTGCGCCTGACCGATGACGTGGACATCTCGCGCGGCGACACCATCGTTGCTGCCCCGACCACGGCCGCCAATGCCGCCAAGAAGCTGCATGCCGACCTGTGCTGGTTCGACGAGCATGAGCTGAATCCGGCCCGCAAGTATGTGCTCAAGCACACGACCGCCACCGTGTTCGCACGTGTGTCGGAAGTCGAGCGCGTGCTGGACGTGCACACGCTGTCGCACGAAACCGGCCGCAAGCAGATCGCGCTCAACGATATCGGCACGGTCAATATCAGCCTGCAGAAGGCGATTGTCTGCGATGCGTATGGCGACAACCCGGCCACCGGCGCGTTCATCCTTGTAGACGAAGCCACGCACCATACGGTAGCGGCTGGCATGATCCGTGCGTTTTCCTAACGTGGATGGGGCGCGGTAAGCTGCGCCCCGCAGGAAAAAGCAAAGGAATCCAGGCAATGGAAGCGAAGACCCCCAAAACACTCGGCCGCGTGAGCCTGATTGGTGCCGGTCCCGGCGCGGCGGACCTCATCACGGTGCGCGGTGCACGATTGTTGGGCGAAGCCGAGGTCGTGCTGCATGACGCACTGGTCTCGCCGGAGGTCTTCCAATACTGCCCGCAGGCTGTGCTGATTGCGGTCGGCAAACGCTGCGGCAAGCGTTCGACCGCGCAGCGCTTCATCAATCGCCAACTCGTCGATCTGGCCACCAAGTATCAGCGCGTGGTGCGTCTGAAGGGCGGCGATCCGATGCTGTTCGGCCGTGCTGACGAGGAACTGCAGGCGCTCGAGCAAGCCGGCATCGAATACGAAATCGTTCCGGGCATTACGGCAGCGCTGGCGGCCGCTTCGGCGATCCGCCAGCCACTAACCAAGCGCGGTGTCGCTCGCAGCGTCGCGTTTGTTACGCAAGCCAAGGCCGCCGATCCGGACACGCCGCAACCCGAAGGCGTCGTGCCGGAACCCGTTGCGCAGGCCGATTCGCTCGTCTACTACATGGGCCGCGATCAAGCTGCCTCCATCGCTGCGGACCTGATCGCCCGCGGCCGCGCACCGTCGACGCCTGCTTGGGTGGTCGAGGCTGCCACCACGCCTGAGCAGCGCTCGGCCTGCTTCACCCTGCAGCAGATGGCCGATGGTGCCGCCGCAGCGTGGATCAATCCAGAGCATCCGAGCCTGCTGATGATCGGTGACGCGTTTGCCGCGCGGGCGACGGTGGCCGTGCCGGAAGCCTTCTCCAGCGAGCCCCGCGCGCTGGCTGCCTGAGCCGTACCGCAGAGTACGGTCCAGCACGGTTCAGAACGCCAGCGCCACCTTTCCAAACACCTGTCCGGTCTGCATGGCCCGGAATGCCTCCGGCGCGTCCTGCCACGGCAGCACCTGATCGATGATCGGATGCAGGCCGTGCAGCGTCAGCGCCCGATTCATCGCTTCGAACGACGCACGCGAGCCGACCGAGGCCGGTCGGAGGATCGCCTTGCGCGCGAAGATCTCCAGCGGATTCACGCCGCCATCACGCCCTGCCAGGTAGCCGACAAGGTGAATCTGGCCACCCACACGCAGCGCTTTCAGCGAGCGCTGCAGCGTGCCGCCGCCCCCCACTTCAATGACGTGATCGACGCCGCGACCGTCGGTGCACGCGAGCACCGCCTCGTGCCATTCGGGTCTGGCGCGGTAGTTGATCGTGTCGGACTCGGGCACGCCCAGCGCCTGCACGCGCGCCAGCTTTGTGTCGCTGCTTGACAGCACGATAGGCCGTGCGCCCGCCATCAACGCGAACTGCACCGCAAACATCGACACGCCGCCGGTGCCCTGCACGAGCACCGTCTCTCCGGGCTGCAGGCCGCCAGCCTCGATCAGGCAATGCCATGCGGTGAGGCCAGCGCAGGGCAGGGTGGCCGCCTCGATGGCCGATAGGTGCGGCGGTACGACCACCGCGCCGCCCGCGTCCAAGCGGACGGTGTCGGCCAGCCAGCCGTCGATTGGGCCGCCCAGCATGCGGCGCGTGTCGGCGTTGCGGAAGTCTCCGCCGTCCCAGCGTTGCCAGAAGGTGCCGGCGACACGATCGCCAACGCGCAGGCGCGTCACGTTCTCGCCGGTGGCCACGACTTCGCCCACGCCGTCCGATAGCGGAATCAGCGGAAGTGGAAAGCGCGTGAAGAACGTGCCGGAGACAATTTCCAGATCACGGTAATTGAGCGAAGCAGCGTGCGTGCGCACGATGATTTCGTCGGGGGCGGGCGTGGGCGTGTCGCGCTCGATGGGGCGCAGGGCGTCGATGGCGTAACCGTCGGTCAGTGCCAGGGCTTTCATGGTGTCCGTGTTCTCCGTGGGGATAAGCAACGCAACAGCGCGTCTGGCGATACTGTGGCGCGTCGCCTAAGATGAATCCAATTCAATTTACTCAAACAAAACATAACGATTGGGAATGTCTCCATGCTTGAGGAAATGCGCACCTTCGTGCTGCTGGCGCAGACCGGCTCGATTGCCCGTGTGGCTGAGCGCCTGCCGCTCACGCAGCCGGCCGTCACCAAGCAGATCCAGCGGCTGGAGCGCGCGCTCGACACGGTGCTCTTCGACAGGCGCGTCAAGCCGTTCCGCCTGACAGCCGAAGGCGAAGCAGTGCTGGCACGCTGTCGCGCCATCGTCGGGGAGTTCGAGGCGCTGCGCAGCAGCGTGCGCGCGAGTGGCGAACCGGAAGGCGCGCTGCGCGTGGGCGTGAGCCATGCGGTGGGCGATGCGCGGTTTGCGCGCGTGTTGTCGGGATTGCGGGAGCGCTATCCGGCCGTGTCATTCCGCCTGAGCTGCGAGTGGGGCGGCGTGCTGCGCGAACGCTTGAAACGCGCTGAGTTGGATGCCGCGCTGTGGCTGACGCCTTCCAACGCCCGCGGTAACCATGCCGATGCGGAAATTCGCGTGATCGGCACCGAGCCCGTCAGCCTGATCGCCGCGCCCGCGCGCAAGCTGCCGGCCACGCTGTCGATGGCGCAGGTCACGGAAGAGGCCTGGGTGCTGAACCCCACGGGCTGCGAGATGCGCGCCTGGCTTCTCGGCCGCTTCGAAGCGGATCGCTTGACGCCCAACGTGGCGGCGGAAGTGCAATCCGTGCCGCTGCAGCACGCGCTGGTGGCCGAAGGCTTCGGGCTGGGGTTTGCGCCCGTGCGGCTGATCGGGCAGCAAATCGCTGAGGGTTCGCTGTCGGTGCACAAGCTCACGTCGGCGCCTGCCGAGTGGGACGTCTGCGTGCAGCGCGCACCGTCGCTCGGCCGCTTGGCGCGGGTGGTGGATGCGCTCGAATCGGCGCTGTCCACCGACGCGGCAGTGGCGCGTTAATCACCTCTAGACCGCTTTCTGCGTCGGCGTTGAACCGTCAGAGCCGCTTCGCTTCATTTTGCAACGGCCTCTTAACTCCCTTTCCGGACGCCTGCGATGCCGCACGTCATCATCGAGTACACCGCCAATGTCGAAGCCGATGCGCGCATCCCAGAGTTGATGCGCGTGCTCAATGCCGTGCTGATCGGCCATGCGGATGTCTTTCCCCCCGGCGGTATCCGTACGCGCGCACTGCGCCTTGACCAATACCGCATGGCCGACGGGGCCGAAGACGACGCCTTTATCCACGCGACGTTCCGCATCAGGGCGGGCCGGCCAAATACCGTCACCGGGCCCATCTGCGCGGAGATGTTCACCGCCATGCGCGCGCATCTGGCCGATGTGTTCAAGCGCCGCTACCTCGGCCTGACTTTGGAGTTGGTGGAGTTCAATACGCATGGATTTCACGTTGAGAACAACGTGCACGCGCGCTTTGCGCAGGTGGAAACCGAGGGTGGCTGAGCCGACGTGTGAGACGTCGTGAGCAATCCAGCAAGCCGACAGCATCGGTGCAGTGGATTGGCGCGGCAGCGTGCGCCTGAGTGGCAGGCCGCGCGGTGTCGGTGCAAGAAAAGGCAAAGTGGACGCCGGCATCTGGTTACCGCAGGGCCAGAGGCTCGCTCAGTACGCGCCGAGACGCGGCGAACAGTTCCTGCGACGGCACGACCGATTGCGCGCGCAATCGTCCGGGTTCGTTGAGCTGATATCAGAGGCATGGCAGCATCCGGCGCTTGTTATTTGCAACAAACCGCCATGCAAGACGCAACGAATCTGCGCAATCGAACGGGGCGCACACGGGCCAGCGCAGCGATGAGCGCAATCGCGTTGTACGCACTTGCCGGATGCGGCGGCGGAGACGACGGCAGCACGACCGTCGCGACCCCGGCCACGCTCACGCCGTCGACTTTGACAGGAACGGTCGCCTGGGCCGACGTACTGCCCGGCGCCATCGTTACGGTGACCGATTCAAACGGCCGCACCATCACAACGTCGACCGACGAGAACGGTATCTACCAAGTGCCGGTGGCGGGGCTTTCCCTGCCTTTGCTGATCACGGCAAACGATACGCAGGGTGAGGATCCGACCTTGTATTCGGTGACGGCCGGGGCGCACGAAGGCAGCAGCGCGTCAATGATTGCCAATGTGACGGTCCTCACGACGGCCGTTGCCGCAGAGCTGACGCCCGATGGTGACCCGTCAGAACTCAAGTCGATGCGCGCGCTCAAGAGCGTGACGATCAACCTCGTCAATCGGGCCGAGACGGCGTTGCCGTTCCTTTTCTTTCAAAAGCCGCCTCCTGGCATGAATAACAGCCTTGCGTGGCTGACGCAGCTGCCGAGCCGGCCAATCGACGAGCCAATCACCTGGGATAGCCAGTACTATCTTCAGCCGCTGGTCCAGTCGATTGATTCGTGCAACGGAACCGCCAAGCGGACGGAGTGGGCCTGCCGCACGGGCGCACCAGGATTGCCCGGCAACTTGGTCTTCGGGCCCGGATGGCAGTTGACAACGCCGGCCTCGTCGTCGTCCTGATGCGCGCAACTGAATTCAACTGCGTCAGGCTGCAACGACGGGGCGCAGATCAGCCGCCGATGGCGAGTTGACGTAGGCAATAGCCGGCAATCGCGTCGAGCACGGCGCCGTCTTCGCCAACGGCGTCGGCGCAGCGGATGGAGAGCGTGGGATGGGCCTGCGCGCATTGCGCAACCAGCGCAGGCAGATCGCGCCGCAAGTGGCCGCCCTGGCCAAAGAACACCGGCACGATGGTGACACTCTGCGTGCCGTTTGCGGCCAGGTCAGCGATGGTGCCCGGCAGATCGGGCGTCATCAGTTCGAGAAAGGCGAGGCGCGTGTCAACGTCGGGTTGCTGCGTAGCCAAACGCGCGTGCAGGCGGTCGAACGGTTCACGCCAGCGGGCATCACGTGCGCCGTGTGCAAAGAGGACAAGGGCGCGGTCGGCCATCAGTGGCGCTCCACCCAGCGCAGGCTGACCAGCGCCAGTGCCAGATACAGCGCGCCCGGCACGATGGCCGTGAAGATGGCCGGCCACGTGTTCAGCAGGCCGACGTGCGAGAAGAGGTTGTTCACCAGCTGGAACGACAACCCCAGCATGATGCCGCCGAACACCTTCAGGCCAACCGCCCCCGCCCGTGCGTGCAGATACGCAAAAGGCAACGCCAGCGCCATCATCACCAGCACAGTGAACGGATAGACCACCTTCTTCCACAGCGCGATCTCGTAGCGCTGCGTGTCCTGCTTGTTGTCGCGCAGGTGACGGATGTACTGGAAGAGGTCCAGCGTAGCCATGCGGTCGGGGGTGACCATCAGCACCGACAGAATCTGCGGCGTGAGTTCTGAGCGCATCTCCTGCTGCGGCAGCTTGATCTGTTCGCCGCGGAAGTCAGGCGCCAGCGCATCGGGTGCGCCGGGCACGGCCTGCACGGTGTCCTGTGGGGCCACTGTGCCGGGTTTGCGCGGGAATTCAATGAAACGCGTTTCCGTCACGCCGTTCAGTTGCCAGTTCTGGTGGCCCTGGTAGCGCGCCTGCTCCGCCACGCGGATCGAACTCAGGCGGTAGTCCGAATCGAATTCATAGATGCGCAGGCCCTTGATGGACTGGTCCGGCTGCAGCGCGCCCACGTTGACGAAGCGGGTGACTTCGCCGCCCGTGCCGTCCGGCTTGGCGGGGCCGCGATCCTTGACCCACACGCCGGAGCGGAAGCCGGCCGAGACCGTCGCGCCCAGTGCTTCCAGTCGCACTTTCTGTGCGTACTCTTCCGCCTTTGGCCCGATGAATTCACCGAAGATGTACGTGACCAGCGCCAGCGGCAACGCAATCTTGAACAACGACATCAGCGCACGCCGCGTATCGAGCCCGGCCACGCGAAAGATCGTGAACTCCGACTGGCTCGCCATCTGCGAGAACACGTAGATGGCGCTGATGAGCGCCGCCACCGGAATCACTTCGTACACACGCGTCGGCGCCTGCAGCATCACGTGGAAGAACGCGATAAGCGTGGTGTAGCGTCCGACCACTGAGCCCAGCTCGCCCAGCATGTCGAAGAAGATGAACAGCGCCAGCACCGCAAACAGGATGAAGATGAATACGCCGTAGATCTGACGCGCAAAGTACTTCTCATAGACCGGCATCTTCATCACGCACCCGCCTTCTTGGGTGCGAAGCCGAGCAGGGCGGAAATCCCTTTCAGGCCGGCCGCGCTGTAATGGCGGAAGCGGAACAGCAGCACCGCGCAGATGAAGGCGGCAAGGTGGATCGGCCACCACGCCATGAATACGTTCATCTTGCCCTGCGAGACCCACGCCTGCGACAGGTTCAGCAGGTTCGAATACGTCAGGTAGATCAGCACCGCGAAGATCATCGGTGTGTAGCGGCCCAGGCGCGGGTTGACGTAGGCCAGCGGAATGGCGATCAACACGAAGTTCAGCGCCAGCAGCGGCAGGCCGATTCGCCAGACCAGCTCGCCGAGGTTCTCGGGCGTCGGGTTGGCGAGCAGATCCTTCGTGGAGCGGCTCTTGGTTGGCAGGCTGGCATCTGCCTGCGGCGGCTTGTTGGCGACCTTCACGCCGTATTTGTCGAATTCGACGATGCGGTAGTCGAGCTTGCCGGGCGTGCCCTCATAGCGGCGACCCTTGTCGAGCACGACAAAGCGGTCGCCGTTTGGCATGGTCTTGAATTCGCCGGTCTTGGCCATCGCCACGCCAATCTTGTCCTGTTCGGCATTGGCGACGAACAGGTTCCGGGCGTGCTTCATGCCGTTATCGACGCCCTCGATAAAGAGGACGTAGTTGCCGTGCGCAGGCTCGATGAAGCGGCCGGCAGAGATCATCGACAGCACGTCGCGCTGCTCGAAGCGGTCTCGGAACAGCGCGCTCTGCTGGTTGGCCCACGGCCAGCCGAACAGCGCCAGCAGCGCCACCAGCACGATGAACGGCAGCGAGAAACGCAGCACGGGGCGGATGAAATCCGTCAGGCTGATGCCCGAGGTGAACCACACCACCATCTCGGAATCCTTGTACCAGCGCGTCAGCACCAGCAATACCGAGATGAAGAGCGTGGCGCACAGGAGAATCGCCAGGTAGCCCAGCGTTGCCAGGCCGATGAGGAGCAGGACGTCGTTCGGGTTCGCTTCGCCGTTGGCGGCCATGCCGAGAATGCGGATCACCAGGGTGGTCAGCATGAACGTCAGCAGCACGAGAAAGACGGCGCCGGCGGTGAAGGACAGCTCGCGTCGCAGGGCTTGTTCAAAAATCATGCGGATGCGGGATGGGAGGGCGAGGTCATGGCCGGCGTGCGTTCCACCGGAGCCCCTGCGCAAAATGGCGGATAATGTGGGCTTTCGTTGACTCGCCTCATAGAGAGAAGCGCGATGGAATTTAGCACAAAAGCCCTGGATTGGGCCAAAGCGGGCGCCCTGGCCGCCAAGAGCGATTGCCTCGTGATCGGTCTCTTCGAGTCGCAGACCCTGGCCGGCGCCGCAAAGGCGTTGGACGTGGCCACCAAGGGCCTGGTCGCTCGCCTCGTCAAGCTGGGCGACTTTGAAGGCAAGCGCGGCACGTCGCTGCTGCTGCACGAAGTGGCAGGCGTGGGCGCTGCCCGCGTGCTGCTGGTCGGTCTGGGCAAGGAAGCCGACTTCACCGATCGCGCTTACGCTGAAGCCGTGCGCACCGCACTGCGCGCGCTGGCCAGCACCAAGGCCACCAGCGTGACGTGGACGCTCACCGAGCACGCCGCGCGCGACAAAGATACCGCCTGGGCTGTCCTGACCGCCGTCACGCTCATCCGCGAAGCCAGCTACCGCTTCATCGAGCGTCACCCGGAACTCAAGAGCAAGCGCGACAAAAACGGTACGAGCCTGCGCAAGGTCGTCCTGACCGTGCCGGCAGCCGATGCCAAGGCGGCCGCCGTGGCCGCAGCGCGCGGCACCGCCATCGCCAACGGCATGGACCTCACGCGTGATCTGGGCAACCTGCCGTCCAACATCTGCACGCCGACGTACCTGGCCAACACCGCACGCCAGATCGCCAAGGATTTCAAGCTCAAGGTTGAGGTGCTCGGCCGCAAGCAGATCGAAGCCTTGAAGATGGGCGCCTTCCTGGCCGTGACGAAGGGCAGCGTGGAGCCGCCGGCATTCATCGTGCTGCGCTACGAGGGTGGTCCGGCCAAGCAGGCCCCGGTGGTGCTGGTCGGCAAGGGCATCACGTTTGATACGGGCGGCATCTCGCTCAAGCCGGGTGAGGGCATGGACGAGATGAAGTACGACATGTGCGGCGCTGCTTCGGTGCTGGGCACGCTGCGTGCTGTGGCTGAAATGGGCCTCAAGCAGAACGTCATCGCCGTGGTGCCGACCTGCGAAAACATGCCCAGCGGCGTTGCCACCAAGCCGGGCGACGTTGTGACCAGCATGTCGGGCCAGACCATCGAGATCCTGAATACCGACGCCGAAGGCCGCCTGATCCTGTGCGATGCGCTGACCTATGTGGAGCGCTTCAAGCCGGCGGTGGTGATCGACGTGGCAACGCTCACGGGCGCCTGCATCATCGCGCTTGGTCACATCAACACCGGCATGTACGCCCGCAGCGATGCGCTGGCGGGCGCGCTGGTGGCGGCCGGCAAGCAATCGCTCGATACCGCGTGGCGCATGCCGCTGGATGAGGAATACCAGGAGCAGCTCAAGTCCAACTTTGCCGACATGGGCAACATCGGCGGCCGGCCGGCCGGCAGCGTGACGGCGGCTTGTTTCCTGGCGCGCTTTACCGAAAAGTACGACTGGGCCCACCTGGACATCGCCGGCACCGCCTGGAAGAGCGGCGCGGCCAAGGGCGCCACGGGCCGCCCGGTGCCGCTGCTGACGCGCTTCCTGATGGATCGCGGTTGATCACACAGAGGCAAAGCACCGTATGACCCGCGTCGATTTCCACAGCAACGTGCCCGGCAAGCTGGCCTATGCCTGCCGGCTCGTGCGCAAGGCCTACGGCGCGGGCCAGAAAGTGATCGTGGTCGGAGATCAGGCTGCGCTGGAAGCGTTCGACACGCAGTTGTGGACGTTCAGCAAGTTGGATTTCCTGCCGCATTGCGGCCTGCGGCATCCGCTGGCTGCCCAGACGCCCATCCTGCTGGCCGCTGCATCCGAGCCGCTGGACGACGCGCCGCATCACGACATCCTGGTCAACCTGTCGCCTGAACCGCCGGCGCTGTTCGCGCGCTTTAGCCGGTTGATCGAGATCGTTGGCGATGACGATGCCGATCGCGCAGCAGCGCGCGATCGCTTCCGCTTCTACCGCGATCGCGGCTATCCGATCCAACATCACGACGTGGGGCGCGCATGACCGACGGACGCTATCCCGGGTCCCACGCGGACAACAACATCCCCGTTCTGACGGAGATTGTCGAACTGGAGGATGTGGCGCCTACGGCCGCGCCTGCCACGCCGCCGCACGCCCCAGCTGAAGCCCCCAATGTGGGCGTCCCGCCCGCACTGCGCGAGCAGGGGCTTGCACCCACCTCGGCCATGCCTCCCGCAGGCACCGATGCTGCCCGCGTGATGGGCGACGTGATGTGGCGCTTCCAATCCGAATGGCCGGCGTTGATCGAAGCGCAGTGCCGCGCAGCCATGGAATCGCGCCTCTCGCTGCTAAGCGAACAGCTCGCAGCGGAGCTGACCCGCACGCTCGAGGCCCGCCTGATGGATTGGCTGGGCGCGGCGCTGGACGATGCGCTCGCCGCGCAGCAGAAGCCGCCGCAGCGCTGATCGGACAAAGAAAAACCCGCCGTCTGGCGGGTTTTTTGTTGGTGTCGCCAACCACTCAATCCGTCACAGCGCCCTTGCTGGCCGTTGCTGCCAGTTTCGCAAACTTCGCCAGCACGCCACGCGTATAGCGCGGCGCCGGTTGCTTCCACGCCGCGCGGCGGCGGGCGAGTTCATCATCGGGCACGTTCAACTGCAACAGGCGCTGGTGCGCGTCAATGGTGATTGAATCGCCTTCGTGCACCAAGCCGATCGTGCCACCCACGTATGCTTCCGGCGCGACGTGGCCGACCACCATGCCCCACGTGCCGCCCGAGAAGCGTCCGTCGGTAATAAAGCCGACCGACTCGCCCAGGCCCTTGCCGATGATGGCTGAGGTCGGGGCCAGCATCTCAGGCATGCCGGGACCGCCCTTCGGCCCCAGATAGCGCAGCACGAGGATGTCGCCGGCCTTGATCTGGTCGCTCAGGATCGCGCTCATCGCGCTTTGTTCGTCGTCGAACACGCGCGCCGGGCCTGTGATGACGGGGTTCTTCAGGCCGGTGATCTTCGCCACGGCGCCTTCCTCGGCCAGGTTGCCTTTCAGGATGGCGAGGTGGCCCTCCTTGTAGAGGGCCTTATCGATCGGCAGGATTACGTTCTGACCAGCGCGCGGTTGGTCGGGAACCTGCGCGAGTTCTTCAGCCAGCGTTTTGCCGGTGATGGTGATGCATTCGCCGTGCAGCAGGCCTGCGTTGAGCAGCAGCTTCATCACCTGAGGAATGCCGCCGGCCTTGTGCAGATCGGTGGCCACGTACTGGCCAGAGGGCTTGAGGTTGCAGATGACGGGCACGCGCTGGCGCACCCGCTCGAAGTCGTCGATCGTCCATTCCACTTCCGCCGCGTGGGCGATGGCCAGGTAGTGCAACACGGCGTTGGTGGAGCCGCCGGTGGCCATGATCACGGCTACGGCGTTCTCGATGGATTTGCGCGTGATGATGTCGCGCGGCTTCAGGTCGCGGCGCACGGCTTCTACCAGGACGCGCGCGGATTCGGCTGCGCTGTCGACCTTCTCCTGATCGGGATTGGCCATCGTCGACGAATACAGCAGCGACATGCCCAGCGCTTCAAACGATGAACTCATCGTGTTGGCCGTGTACATGCCGCCGCACGAACCGCTCGACGGGCAGGCGTTTTTCTCGATGCCCTCGAAGTCTTCTTCGCTCATGCGGCCGGCCGTGAATTCGCCCACGGCCTCGAACGACGAGACGATCGTCAAATCCTTGCCCTTCCAGTGGCCCGGCTTGATGGTGCCGCCGTACACATAGATGCCTGGCACATTCGTGCGCGCCAGGGCGATCATGCCGCCCGGCATGTTCTTGTCGCAGCCGCCGATGACGACGACACCATCCATCCATTGGCCGTTGACGCAGGTCTCGATGCAGTCGGCAATCACCTCGCGCGAGATCAGCGAGAACTTCATGCCTTCCGTGCCCATCGACATGCCATCGGAAATGGTGGGCGTGCCGAAAGTCTGCGGATTCGCGCGAGCGTCTTCTATCGCAGCCACGGCGGCATCTGCCAGCTTCTGCAGGCCCGAGTTGCACGGCGTGATGGTCGAATGGCCGTTGGCCACGCCAATCATCGGATTGTTGAAGTCGTCTTTCGTGTAGCCCAGCGCGTAGTACATCGAGCGATTGGGCGAGCGTGCCACACCTTGGATGATGTGCTGCGAACGCTTGTTGTCTGGCATGGGAATCTCCGTGGGGGCGGCACTATCGTTGTAGTCAACAGCTTGGCGCCCAGCATGCACTTGGAGAAATGGCGCGTCAAATATATTATTGATTGACTATTGATTCGAAAAAAATATCAATCGCCGATATGGATCTGCGCCAGCTTCGCTACTTTGTGACCGTTGCCGAGGAATTGCATTTCGGACGCGCCGCCGAGCGTCTTTCGATGACGCAGCCGCCGCTGTCGCAGCAGATTCGCGCGCTGGAAGACGAACTCGGGGTCACGCTGTTCCATCGCACGCAGCGCTCCGTGGCGCTGACGGCCGTCGGTGCGCGCTGGCTGGTCGAGGTGCGGCGTGTGCTTGCCGAGGCGAATGCATTGCCCGGGCTCGCGCAGCGGCTGGCGCGCGGGGAGGTTGGCTCGCTATCGCTGTCCTTCGTCAGCACCGCTGATTACGGCATCCTGCCCGCCTTGCTGCGGCATTTTCGCGACGCGCGGCCCGATGTGCAGCTTCTGCTGCGCGAGGCCACCAGCGATGTGCAGATCGAAGCGCTCCTGGCCGGCGATGTGGACGCGGGTGTCGTGATCGCGCATCACGCGGGCTCGGTGCCCGGCGAGCTGGAATACCGCCCGCTGGTGCGCGAGCGCCTTGTGCTGGCGGTGCCCGCATCGCGCGCGGCGCAATGGGGCGTGGCGCCGGGCCAGCCCATTGCCCTGGCGGATGCGGCGGCCGAATCGCTCATCATTTTTCCGCGCCGGTCCGCGCCTGCGCTGTATGACATCATTACCGGCTATCATGCCGCGCACGGCGGCCGGCCCGGAGAATCTGGGGCCGCTGTGCGCATCGGCCAGGAAGCCATCCAGATGCAGACCATCGTCAGCCTGGTCTCCGCTGAGATGGGGATTGCGCTGGTCCCGGCATCGCTATGCAACCTGCAGCGGACCGGCGTGGTCTATCTCGAACTCGCCGCGCCAAGCCCGTTCATCGAGACCGGGCTGGTGTGGCGGCGAGATGCGGCTTCGCCGGTGCTGCCGTGGTTTGTGGCCAGTGCCGAAGCCGTCGCCAAGCTGCAAGAAGACAACCAAACCTGAAACCCACAGGATTCATGCTCATCCATCCGCAATTCGACCCCGTCGCCCTGCATCTGGGGCCGCTCGCCATCCGCTGGTACGGCCTGATGTATCTGGCGGCGTTCATCATGTTCCTGTGGTTCGGCCGCCTGCGCACGCGCCAGCCGCACATCGCCGCCGAAGGCTGGAGCGGTCGCGACCTTGACGACATGCTCTTCTACGGCGTGCTGGGTGTGATTCTGGGCGGGCGCCTGGGCTACGTGCTGTTCTACAAGCCCGATTGGTATTTCGCCCACCCGCTCGACATCTTCAAGGTCTGGGAAGGCGGCATGGCGTTCCACGGCGGCTTCCTCGGTGTGGTCGTGGCGATGATGGTGTATGCGCGCATGCGCGGCCGCTCGTGGATGCAGGTGACCGATTTCATCGCGCCGATGGTGCCGTGCGGTCTCGCAGCGGGGCGCCTTGGCAATTTCATCAACGGCGAGCTGTGGGGCCGTGTGTCGTCGCCCAATCTGCCTTGGGCGATGATGTTCCCGCAGGCGCAGGGCGAAGATCGGGAGTGGCTGCTCTCGCACGCGCAAGAGGCCGTCACCAGCGGCGTACAGGCTGTGTTCGACCAGTATCACATGCTGCCGCGCCACCCCTCGCAGATCTACCAGTTCCTCGGCGAGGGCGTGTTGTTCTTCATCCTGCTGTGGCTGTACGCGCGCAAGCCGCGACCAATGGGCGCGGTGTCTGGAGCATTCCTGCTCGGCTACGGCGTGTTTCGCTTCACTGCGGAATTTGCCCGCGAGCCGGACAACTTCCTCGGCCTGCTGGCGGCGAACCTGTCGATGGGGCAGTGGCTGTCGCTGCCGATGATCCTGATCGGCATCGCCATGTTGGTCTGGTCCTATCGTCGCGCAGGCAACGGTGCAAAAAACCAGGCGCACGCCTGACGTTGCAACTGCGCAAAGAAAAAGCCACCGAACTTCGGTGGCTTTTTTCATGGAGCGGCTCGCTGCTTATTTCAGCATCTGCACGGCGCCGGAAACGGTCACCGTTACCTGGGCCTTGCCGCCCTCGATGGGCACCGGCGCCGAATCGTACGACGCGGGAGCCGCTGCCATGCGCATCATCGGACGCGGGCCCGGGTTGTTGCTGCCCTCGCTCACATGCACATCGCGAATCGTGTAGCTCGTGTAGCCGAACAGCTTGGTGGTCGTCAGGGCCTTGTCGCGGAACGAACTCACTGCCTGATCGATCAGCTTGGCTTCCGCCGCCGTGCGCGCCTCGCGCGAGAGCGTGAAGTTCACGTTCTGCACCTGCATCTGGTTGGCCAGTTGGCCCGCCAGCTTGGACGCCGCTGCAAAGTCCTTCGATGTGATGCGCACCTCCGCACGGCCGCGCCAGACGCTGATCTTGCCGTTGCGATCGGTGTTCGGATAAATGTTGAAGCCCCCCGTTTCTGCCTGCACGCCGGATGTGCGCTTTGCCTGGTTGATCACCTCATCGGCCTTGCGCGAGAGGGCCGTGGAGATTGCGCCCGGGTCCGCGCCTTCCTGCTCGGCCCCCAGGGTGAGCGTGACGGTGTCGGTCGGCACTTCGGCCACGGCCTGCGCATCCAGCGACAGTACGCCCGAATGATTCGTTTCAGGAGCGGCTTGTGCGAAAGCAGTCGTCATCATTGCAGTCCCCAAAATAGTTGCGGCCAGGACAGATTTCATTGTGTTCTCCCAAAAAAGCAATGTGATGCGTCTGACTGGTCGTTACGCGCATCGTTCATCACGTTTGTAACAATTCCCTGCCGATGCCAACCGTTCACTCAGGATCGCGCATCAATTTGGTGGTGATGTAACGCCATTGCGCGGGCGTGACGGGCGTGATCGAAAGGCGGTTGCCGCGTTGCAGCACCGTCATGTCGGCGAGCTGTTCCTGCGCACGCAACGTCGGCAGATCGATCAGTGCGCATTTGCGCACGAACTTTACGTCGACGAGCATCCAGCGCGGCGCTTCCGGCTTCGATGCGGGGTCGTGGTAATGGCTCTTGGCGTCGAACTGCGTTGGATCGGGATAGCTGGTCGAGCAGACTTCCGCCAGCCCCGCGATGCCGGGCTGCGGACAGGAAGAGTGGTAGAACAGCACGCCGTCGCCGATGCGCATGCGGTCACGCATGAAGTTGCGTGCCTGATAGTTCCTGACGCCGGTCCAAGGCAAGGTGCCTTCGGCGTGCAGCGTGTCGATGCTGGCCTCGTCGGGCTCGGACTTCATCAACCAGTATTGGGTGGCCATCGTGTGGGGTGCGCGGGCGACGTGCAGGGAGGTGACGGTGTGCGCAGCATAGCAACACGGCTGCGGCCTCGCCATTGGCGCTGTGGCAATGGCGGGCGTATCAAGGATAGGCAAAGAAAAAGGCGGTAGCGCACATGTGCACTACCGCCTTTTGTTGGGTCCCCACCTTGGCCGCTAGACCCGCATCCTGAACCCAAGTGAGGTTCAGAGTGGCAGCGGAAGCCGCATTTTGGGTACATCACCGGCGCAGGGAGCCCACGACTTGCGTCGCACGCTATGCACTGGAAGACGCGCTCGCCCACACGGCATATCCCGCACCAAGCAATGCTTATCGGTTCAAGGAATTAATGGCCATGGCGAACCAGGCAGGGAAACTGTCAGACGCATCATCACGCTGTGTTTTGAGCGCATGGCGATGCGTCTGAAAGATTCATCGCAGGCAACCGTTTATCTCTACCCTGTAGCCGCTAAAGCCTTATGCTGCAAGGGTTTGCGGGAGATTCCGGAAGCCATTGGGTCACACTATACACCCGTTCGCATCCGAACCCAAGCCCGGATGCGATCCGGTTACAAACACGTTTTGACCTTCGCTAAATGACTTCGCCGTACTGGCGCAGCGCCTCGTCAGTGCGGGCATTCAGGTCGGCCAGTTTGGCGCGAATCGAGTCGATCGGCAGGGCGGAATCGGACGCGGCCTGGCGTTGCATCGACAGCAAATCCGACGCGATGCTGATGGCGGCCATCACGGCAACGCGCTCGATGCCCTTGGTGTTCGAGCCGTTCTTGATGCGCGTCATCTGGTTGTCGACCATGGCTGCGGCTTCACGCAGCGCGGCTTCGTTATCGACCGAGACGGCAAACTTGTAGGGCTGCCCGGCGATGTTCACTTCAATTTGCTTGCTGCTCATGCTTAGGTCTCCGAATGCGGGGCGGGGGCGGCCGTTGTTTCATCGGCGCCTGCGGCCTGGCCGAGGAGGTCAAGCTGGCGCGCGTCGGTAGCCGTGGGCAGCTTGTCGAGAATCGATTGGATGCGCAGTTGCGCTTCTTCGATCTTGGCATTGAGCACGCTGCGATCGGCGACCATCGCGTCGCGCTCGGTCTTGGAGGCCTCGGCTTCCGCCTGAAGCCGCTCGACTTCGGCGCGCAGGCGCTGGTTCTCGGCGGCTAGCGCATCGGCGTGACGCAGCACGCGCGCGATCTTGCCGGCAAGTTGTTCGAGTTCGTTCAGCATTGGGTGTCAATCAGAATCGAGTGGGGGGATTTTAGCCGATCATGCGCGCCGCGCCTGTCCTCCATACGGATGCGCAATATGCGGCGGCATGAGGCGACGCAGCGGGCACAACGGGCGGAGGGTGTGTTTTTACCGCGACTGGGGCGGGTTTTGCGGGCCTTTTCCGTTAAACTTCGCGGCGTCCTGGTGCCCGCAGCACCATCTGCAGTTAAACGGGAAGCAGGGAGCGCGCGCCCCAAGCGATGCGCCAACCTGCGCTGCCCCCGCAACGGTAAGCGAACGTCGCGTGTGCCTGCCATCTCGCAAAGAAGATGGGTGCCGCGCGGTCTGTCCATATGCCACTGTTCCTTTGGGAATGGGAAGGCGGACAGGCCGCTTCGCCAGCCCGGATACCGGCCAGGACGGTGGATCTCAGAGCCGATGTGAAACCCTGGAGGGAACCGCATCGAGATCCTGCTGCCAGCGACCCGCGGGGGAACGGGTCCGGCTGACGCTTCTTGTCTTTTCAACATGAGCTTGACTACAAAGCGGCCACTCCGGATGCCCCGGACGGCCATGCGCGCGCTTGCCAGCGCACTAACGGGGGTCATGGCAGGTGCAGTTGCGCCAGCCTGGGCACAAAGTAATACACAGGCAGCCAGCACGCCAGTGGGTGAACTGAATCCGACCGTGGTGACGGCCTCGCGCAGCGAGCAGCCCCTGTCGGATGCACTGCCGCACACGACGGTCATCAGCCGCGCCGATATCGAGCGCTCGCAAGCGCCGGATGCGGTGACGCTGCTGCGCCGCGAGGCCGGCATCGAAATCACACAGAACGGTGGCGCCGGCACCAGCGCCAGTCTCTTCATGCGTGGCGCCAGTTCCAGCCAGACGCTGGTTCTGATTGATGGCGTGCGGGTGAGTTCCGCTACGCTGGGCGCCACGCAGATCGATCAACTGATGGCCGACCAGATCGACCATATCGAGGTCGTGCGCGGCAATGTGTCGGCGCTCTACGGTTCCGACGCGATTGGTGGCGTGGTGCAGATATTCACGCGCAGCGGCAAGGAGCATGCCCCGTTGGCCAACGCAGAGATTGAGTACGGCGCACGCAACACCAAGCGCGCGCAGGCGGGTATCAACGGCTCGCTGGGCGAGCGCGGCGATACGTCGTTCGCGGTGTCGGTGTCGGAGTTCAAGACCGACGGATTCTCTGCAATCAATCCGCTGCAGGCCAAGAATGCCAACCCGAACGACAACCCCTACACGAACAAGAGCGTGTCGGCGCAGTTGTCGCATCGCTTTTCCGCGGATTGGCAGGCAGGGCTGACGTACTTCCAGACCTGGGGCGATGTCAGTTACGACAGCGGCTTCGGCAGCCCGACCGACATCAATATCGCGCATAACCAGGTGCGGTCGATGTCGGCGTATGTGGACGGCAAGGTGACGCAGGACTGGAAGACGCGCGTGACGCTCTCGCAAGGTGACGATAAAAACCTGAACTTCCTGAACGGTGCGCAGAACGGTCGTTTCAACACGCGCAACCAGCAGGCGAGCTGGCAGAACGATTGGGTGTTCATGCCTGACCAATTGCTGAAGGTCGGACTGGAACATTCGCAAACCACCATCGACAGTGATGCCTACGACGCGCCCACGCGCAGGGTCGATTCCGGCTACATCGGTTACGAAGGCAAGTTCGGCCCGCATCAGTTGCAGTTGAACGTGCGTCGCGACCGCTACTCGGACTTTGGTGGCGCCAACAGCTATTACGCCGGCTACGGCTTCGCGTTCAACCCGCAATGGAAGGCAGTGGCGAGCGTGAGCAATGCCTTCCGCGCGCCGAGCTTCAACGAGCTTTACTACCCGTTCTTCGGCAGCCCGAACCTGCAGCCCGAGAAGGCGCGCTCGGTGGAAGGCGGCGTGGAATACAGCAGCACGATCGGCCTGGTGCGCGTAACGGCGTTCGAGACGGACTACAGCAACCTGATCACGGCTGTATGCGACGCAGATTTCAATTGCTCCGCAGCCAACGTCAACCGTGCGCGTGTGAACGGGCTCGAGACGTCGTATCGGGGTTCGATCTATGGCGTGGATCTGCGTGCCAGCTTTACCATGCAGAACCCGCAGGACTTGTCGGCCAACCAGTTGCTGTCGCGCCGTGCACGGCACTTCGGTAGCGTCTCGGCGTACAAGACCTTCGGGCCGTTCTCGGCGGGCGTGGAGTGGAATGCGGCGGGAGACCGCCAGGATTCGACCAAGACGCTCGGCGGCTATGGCCTGCTGAACCTGGTCGGCCGCTACCAGATCACGCCTGACTGGGCAGTGTCGGCACGGGTTGAAAACGTGACGAACAAGAACTACCAGTTGGTCTATCCGTACAACACACCTTCGCGTGGAGTGTTCTTCACGCTGTCGTGGCAACAGCACGAACCGAAGCGATGACAACACCTGCACTGCGCGCACGCGGTTTTGCCTGGCGACTGTGGTCGCTGCTGGCGCTCGCGTGCGTGGTGGTGCTGGTGGCGTCATTGATGCTCGGCAGTGTGAAGCTGTCGCCCGCTGAAGTCTGGCGGGCCCTCTTTTTTGGCAATAGCGGTGGCGATGGCCTGGCGGCAGGCATCGTCACCGAATTGCGCCTGCCGCGTGCCGGCGCTGCATTTGCTGCGGGCGGGCTGTTGGCCTTTGCCGGAGCGCTCATGCAGATGCTGCTGCGCAATCCGCTGGCTGATCCGTATGTGTTGGGCGTGTCTGGCGGCGGGGCAGTGGCGGCGCTCACGGCGATGTTGTTCTCGCTGCCGTGGTGGGCGGTGCAGACGAGCGCCGGAGCCGGAGCCTTGCTCTCGATGGCGCTGGTGGCGGCGCTGGCGCGTCAGCACCTGTGGCGCGGCGAGCCCGGCGAGGCCAATGCGCGCTTGTTGCTCGGTGGCGTGGTAATGGCCTCCGGCTGGGTCGGCCTGATCACGCTTATCTTGACCGTCGCGCCCGAGAATAAGCTGCGCGGCATGATTTTCTGGATGGTCGGCGACCTGGGTGGCGCCGATCGTTATGCGGGCGCGTTGACGGCGCTCGTGGTGGCGGTGGCCGTGGTGCTGCCGCACGCGCGCGACCTGAACGTGCTGCTGACCGGTGAAACCCGCGCCCGCGCGCTAGGCGTGCCGGTGGCGCGTGTGCGTGCGTTGATCTACGTGGTGGCATCGCTGTGTACAGCAGTGGCGGTCACGATTGCAGGCTCGGTCGCGTTTGTTGGCCTGCTGGTGCCGCACATGGTGCGCCTGGCGTGGACCCGCGACGTGCGCATCCATTTGCCCGCTACGGCGATGGCCGGCGGGGGCCTGCTGATGCTGGCCGACCTGATCGCCCGAACGCTGATCGCCCCAACGCAGTTGCCCGTGGGCGTGATCACCACCCTGCTCGGGGTGCCGACGTTTCTTTACCTGCTGATGCGGAGCACGCGATGAGCTGGTGGCGCCGCCCAAGTCCAGCACCGGACGCATTTGCCCACTTGGACGCAGCGCCCGAACTCGCGCTGCACGATCTGCGGGTGACCATCGATGGGCGCGTGCTGATCGAGCGGTTGTCGATGACGGCCACCGCGGGTCAACTCTGGTGCGTGGTCGGGCCGAACGGCGCGGGCAAGTCGACATGGCTTGCCGTGCTGGCAGGTTTGCGCTTGCCGGACGGCGGCAGCGTCATGCTCGACGGTTTGCCGCTTGCCGATTGGCCGGCGCTGGCGATGGCACGCCGTCGCGCGTTTCTGCCGCAGACCTTGCATGACACCTTCCCCATCACCGTGTACGACGCCGTGATGACCGGCCGCCACCCGCATCTTGCGCGCTGGGAGTGGGAGGGCGACGCAGATGCCCGCGCCGTCGATGCGGCGGTGTCTGCGCTGCAGTTGCAGCCCCTGGCACAACGCGATGTGCGCACGCTTTCTGGCGGTGAACGTCAGCGCGTGGCGATGGCTGCCGTGGTGGCGCAGGAGGCGCGCGTGCTGCTGCTCGATGAGCCCGTCGCGCACCTGGATTTGCATCAGCAGGTCGCGGTCCTTCGCCTGCTACGCGAAGGCTGCCGCAAACACGGCTGGCTGGTCGTGCTGACCGTGCATGACTTGAACCTTGCACGCCGCTTCGCCACGCACGCGCTGCTGATGGACGGCGCCGGGCACACCACCGCAGGCATCGCGGCCGAGGTGCTCACCCCCGAGCACTGCGCGCGCGTGCTGCGCACGCCTATTGCCGAGGTGGCCGACGGCCGCCTTACGGCCTTGATTCCTGATGATTCCGATGACGACTGAAGACAACAATGACGCGCTGAACGAGCGCCACCGCTCGCGCATGCAGCGCAAGAAGGCCGTGGTGGATGCCAAGATCGCCGCCGCCACCGACGTGCGCGGCGTGCTGCTCGTCAACACCGGTAACGGCAAGGGCAAATCCAGCTCCGGCTTTGGCATGGTGATCCGCGCCATGGGCCACGACATGCAGGTCGGCGTGGTGCAGTTCATCAAGGGCGCGATCCCGACCGGCGAGGAGCGCTTTCTCCGTCGTTTTCCCGAACAATGCAGCTTCCACGTGATGGGCGAGGGCTACACGTGGGAGACGCAGGACCGCACGCGCGACGTTGAAAAGGCGCAAGCCGCATGGACCTGCGCACGCGAGCTGCTGAGCGATCCGACCGTCGGCCTGGTGCTGCTGGATGAATTGAACATTGCGCTCAAGTACAACTACCTTGACGTGCAAACCGTGCTGACCGACTTGCGCGCGCGCCCGCCGGCGCAGCATGTGGTGATTACCGGGCGCGGTGCACCGCCCGAATTGATCGACGCCGCAGATACCGTGACCGACATGACGCTCGTCAAGCATGCATTTTCCCAAGGCATCCAGGCCCAGCCGGGAGTCGAACTGTGATGAACCAAGCCATGCACATTCCACCATTTGATGATGCGCTGCGCGCGCGCCTGCAGGCCGCCGTCGACAGCAAGACCAAGCCGGTCGGCGCACTGGGCCGGCTTGAATCGCTGGCCGTGCAGATCGGCCTGATCCAGAACACCGACACACCGCAGCTGACGCGCCCTGCAATGGTGGTCTTTGCCGCAGACCACGGCATCGCCCACGCTGGCGTGAGCGCGTACCCGCAAGCGGTGACCGCCCAGATGGTGCTCAACTTCATCGCGGGTGGCGCGGCTGTCAATGTGTTCTGCCGCCAGCATGGGTTTGCACTGGAGGTGGTGAACGCCGGTGTTGCCGCACCGTTGTGGACGGCGGATACGCCGGGCCTCGTCGATGCACCTGTCGGCCCCGGCACGCGCAACTTCGCTGACGAGGGTGCTGCGCAAGCCGCCATGACCGCCGACGAGCGTGACCGCGCCATGGCTCTCGGCGCGCAGCGTGTGGCGCACCATGCGGCGCTCGGCACCAACGTAATCGCGCTGGGCGAAATGGGTATCGCCAACACGGCGTCTGCCGCGTGCCTGATGGCGCGGTTGTGCGATCTTCCGGTCGCGCAATGTGTTGGCCGCGGCACGGGGCTTGACGATGACGGCCTCGCCCACAAGCGTGCCGTGCTGGAGGCGGCAATGGTCAAGCATGCTGACATCCGTGAGCCGCTGGACGTGCTTGCGTGCTTCGGCGGCTTCGAGGTCGCGGCGATGGTGGGTGCGGTGCTTGAAGCTGCGCAGCGGCGCATGGTCATCCTCGTCGACGGGTTTATTGCGACGGCCGCCGTGCTGGTGGCGGCGCAGGTAGCACCCGACGTATTGCGCTATTGCGTGTTCGGGCATGTGTCGGACGAGCGCGGGCATCGCGCGCTGCTGGAGGTGCTCGATGCGCGGCCGCTGCTGTCGCTGTCGTTGCGGCTGGGGGAGGGCAGCGGTGCGGTGCTGGCGTATCCGGTGGTCGTGTCAGCGGTGGCGTTCCTGCGCGAGATGGCGACCTTCGCCAGCGCAGGCGTGAGCGAGCGCGCATAGCCATGAACGCCCTGCGTGAACATTGGCAGGCGCTGTGGACAGCGGTCGGGTACTTCACCCGCATCCCTGTGCCGGCGTCGATCGGGTTCTCGCAAGCTGGGTTGAATCGCGCGGCGCGCTACTTTCCGCTGATTGGCTGGTTGGTGGGCGCCGTGGCAGCCGCGGTTTATTGGCTCGTGTCGCGCACGGTGCCCACGCCCGGTGTGGCGGTGGCCGTGTCGATGGTGGCTACGTTGTTGCTGACCGGCGCGTTTCATGAGGACGGCTTGGCCGATTGCGCAGATGGCTTTGGCGGCGGCTACACGGCGGAAGATCGGCTGCGCATCATGCACGATTCGCGCATCGGTGCGTTCGGGGCGATTGCCGTGTGCATGGCGTTGCTGCTGAAGTGGCAATTGCTGAGCGCGATGGCGCCGCATGGCCTCGCCATCCTCGTTGCAATGGTGAGCGCGCATGCCGCAAGCCGTGCGGCGGCCGTCAGCTACCTGCTCACCCACGACTACGTGCGCGCTGAAGGCAAGGCCAAACCGGTTGCGCAACGCATGCGATGGAGCGATGCCTTGTGGTCCTGCATGTTCGGCATCGCGCCTTTACTGTGGTTTGGGCCGATGTGCATGGCGCTCATTGCTGGCGGATTGGTCGTTGCGCGCTGGCTGCTGGGTCGATATTTCGTGCGCCGCATCGGCGGTATCACGGGCGATTGCCTGGGCATGGCGCAGCAGATTTTCGAACTGCTGATTCTGTGGGGGGTGCTGGCATGGATGTCATCCTGATCCGCCACGCGCGGCCCGCCATGACGGCGGGTCTTTGCTATGGCCGCACCGATCTGGAGTTGGCTTCGCCGATGGACCCTGAACCTTCGGCCATCGTCGAGAAACTCAGCGCCCACCCCCCGCATCGTCTGCTGGCGAGTCCATTGCAACGCAGCCGCCTGACTGCCGAAGCCTTAGCGGAAGCGGCGCAACTTTCCACGATCGAAATCGATGCGCAATTGATGGAACTCGATTTTGGCGCCTGGGAAGGCAGCCAGTGGGATGACATCCCGCGCGCGGAAATTGACCAGTGGGCGCGTGATCTTGTGCACGGCAATCCGCATGGCGGGGAGTCGGCGGCGGATTTGCTGGCTCGCATGACGACCTGGGCAGAGGCAACAAGCGCGACGCCGGCGTCTTGCGTGTGGGCGGTGACGCATGCCGGCTGTATGCGTGCACTGGCGTCGCATTGGTTGCAACGGCCGTTGGCCGAGACGCTGCAATGGCCGCTGCAATGGGGGGCGGCCTGCGGCTTTCGCGTGCAGCCCGACGCGTTACCGGTGCTGCTGTTCTGGAGCCGCTGACCAGCGGCGCCGTTCAGCGACTCAACCCGTTGGTGGTTGGTGAACCGAGGCGCCGCATGCGGGCTTGTTCCAAGTCTTCGCACAACAGCGTTGCCGCTTCCACCAGGCGTGGTCCGAACCGGTTGATCAGGTCGCCATTGATGGTGAAGAGGTTGCCGCGCTGCACGGCCAGCAATTGCGGCCAGCGCTTCCACGCGTCGAGCGTATCGATCGGGCGGCTGCCTTGCGTGGCACCCATGCTCGCGGTCAGCAACACTTCAGGGTTTGCTGCGATGACGGCCTCGGGCGAAACGGTCGGCACCAGCAAGGGCTCGCTGGCAAACACATTGCGGCCGCCGCAAAGCGCCAGCATGTCAGAGAAGATGTGCTGGCCGTTGAGCGTCATCAGCGGCTGTTCCCATACCTGGTAGAACACCGAAACCGGCGGCCGGCTCGCGTAGCGCTGGCGCAGTGCATCGGCGCGTTGGCGGAATTGCTGGGCCGCGTCGTGCGCGCTGGCACGAGTGTCGAGCAGCGTACCGAGTGCCTCGATCGAGCGCGGGATATCGCTCATGCGATGCGGCTCGGAGAAGAACAGCGGAATGCCCAGCGCGCGCAGCCGGTCGATCTGTTTCTGCGCGTTGCCGTGGCGCCAGACCACCACCAGATCGGGTTTGAGGGCGGCGATGCGCTCCAGATCGAGCGAGCGGTTATCGCCCACGTGAGGAATGTCGCGCGCGGGAGGCGGGTAGTCGCTGTAAGCCACGGTGCCGACGATGCGTGCACCGCCGCCAGCCGCGAACAGCAGCTCGGTCGCATGCGGGGCGAGGCTGACGATGCGTTGCGCGGGGCGCTGCAGCGTAACGGTGGCGCCGCTATCGTCCGTGACGGAAATGGTGGCAAATGCCGGTGCGGCTGCGATCGTGAGCGCAAGTGCGAAGAGGCTGCGTGCGCACAGGCGACGGGCAAGACAAGAGAGACGAACGGGCATCGGGGGGGCAGGTCAAGCGGAGTGCGACAGCGATGCTAGCGCATCGGCAAGGCGTTGCCATCCGGTTTCATCCGGGGGCAGGCCGAAGCGCAAGCCGCTGATGGGCGCATCGAACAGGCGGGTCCAGATGCCGAGGCGCGCTAGGCCTGCATGCAGCGCCCGCGCATGTGGGGCGTGTGCCCAGGCAAACAGCGGTGTGGCGGCATTCGGCAGGCCGTGGCGATCCAGCAACGCCGAAAGCCGCGCCCCCGCATGCCGCAGTTGGGCGCGCGTTGAAACTTGCCAGGCGGTATCGGCAAGCGCCGCACGCACCACGGCACGGGCCGGGCCGTTGACCGTCCAGTGCCCCAGCGCCTCGCGCAGCGCGGACAGCAGCTCAGGCGCCGCCAGCGCGAAGCCGATGCGGGCGCCCGCCAGCCCGTAGAACTTTCCGATCGAGCGCAGCACGACGAGCCCCGGCACGCCAGCCAGGGGCGCCAATGTGGGGCCATCGTCGAACGCTTCGATGAATGCCTCGTCCACGATCAACGACCCGCCGCGCGCATGCAGGCGCGTGTGCCAATCGCGCAGGGTCTCTGCGGGCAGAACGCGCGCCGTCGGGTTGTTCGGGTTGACGACAACCAAGTGCTGCACGTCGTTTGGCAGGTCGCCGAGGAAGGCGGCTTCAGGTAGCGGCACGACGTCGTGGCCGGCACGCGCAAAGGCGGGCGCGTATTCGCTGTAGCCGATCTGCGCGATGCCGGCACGCCCGCGCGGCAGCAGGGTCGGCAGCGTGCGGATCGCCGCTTGTGAACCAGCAACCGCCAGCACGGCGCTCGCGTCGATCACGCCGTAGTGCGCGGCGGCCTGCGCTTCGAGGCCATCGTCTTCGGGCAGGCGCAGCCACGCATCGGGCGGGATCGGCGGGATGGGGTAGCCGTGCGGGTTGATGCCCGTGGACAGGTCAAGCCAGCCGCCGGCAGGCTCTCCGTACAGCGCGCGTGCGGCCGCGAGATTGCCGCCGTGGACGATGGCGTTCACGCGAGGCCCCACGCCAACGCCGCAATTAAGCCGAGTGCGCTGAGCCACAACCACAACGTGCGCGACACGAGCGTCAATGCCCGCGTGATATCGGCTGCGGCCGCCGTTTCTCCGGTGCCGAGCGAAGGGCGGGCTTCGTCCACGCCTTCGTAGCGTGCTGCTCCGCCGAGCTGAACGCGCAGGCTGCCCGCGCCCGCGGCCATCACCGGACCGGCGTTGGGGCTCGACCATTGCGGGGCTTGCGTGCGCCAGCAGCGCAGCGCATCGGCGGTGTGGCCGAGTAGCGCGTAACTTATTGCCGTGAGTCGCGCGGGAATCCAGTTGGCCACATCGTCGATGCGGGCCGCCGCCCAGCCAAAGCCGGTAAAGCGCGCATTGCGGTAGCCCCACATTGCATCGAGCGTGTTGGCCAACCGATACAGCACGACGCCCGGCGCACCCGCCACCACAAGCCAGAACAGCGGCGCGAAGACGGCATCGCTGCCATTCTCCAACGCAGATTCCACGGCGGCGCGCGCGATGGGCTCATCCGCGGCTTGTGTGAGGTCACGCGAGACGATGCGCGAGGCGAGGGCACGTGCGCGGGGCAGATCCGCATCGCGCAACGCAAGCGCGATCGGCGCGATGTGGTCATGCAGGCTGCGCGCCCCGATGGCGAAATAGAGCGCGATGGCATCAAGCGCTGCCACCAGCCAGGGCGACACATCACGCGTCATGACGGCGAGCCATCCCGCCAGCAGCACAAACGGCAACACTGTGCCCGCCCATGCAAGGAGACCGGCGATGCGCGACCATGCGAACGCAGCCGGTGCGCGGTTCATGCAGCGCTCAATCGCGGTGGCGATGCGTCCGAAGCCGACCAGCGGATGCCAGCGCGGCACCTCGCCGAAGAGCCGGTCGAGTAGCACGCCCGCCAGCGTGGCCAACGTCACGAGGGGCCAGCCAAGATCGAATACGCCGCCAGGAGACACGCTCACGTTGAAGCGCCGAGTGCCGGCCCTTTCACCACCATCGGAATGCCGGCCACCAGCAGATGCACGTTGTCGGCCAGCGTGGCGAGGCGTTGGTTCAGCCGGCCCAGCTCGTCCACGTAGAAACGTGTGACAGCGCCCATCGGCACCACGCCCAAGCCGATCTCGTTGCTCACGAGGATGACCTCGCCGGGCAGCAACGGCAGCGCGGTGAGTAGCGCATCGATCTCGGCTGTCCAGGCTTTGGGTGGCGTGACGAGGCCTGTTTCGGGGTATTCGTGGTGCTCTGAGAAGAGCAGATTGTTGAGCCACAGCGTCAAGCAATCGACCAGCACGCAGCCACCGTGCTGCGCGTGTGTGTAGAGCGCTTCGGCCAAGTGCAACGGTTCTTCGACCAGCGCCCACTCAGCTGGGCGGCGCGCGCGGTGCATGGCCACGCGCAATTGCATTTCTTCATCGCCCTCGCCGGCGGTGGCGACGTACGTGACGGGCCCCGCGCATTGCAGCGCGAGTTGTTCGGCGTGATGGCTTTTGCCCGAACGGGCACCACCGAGGACGAGGGTGAGGCGGCGTGACATTCCAGCATTTTAGCGAGGGCGCGGCGGCAAGGCACAACAAGGTGGGTGCGATAATCCGCGCATGTCGAAAGCTCCATTTCCTGTGCCGCCGGCCTCGCTTCGGGGCACGCTGATGATCCAGGGCACCACGTCCGACGCTGGCAAGAGCACGCTGGTCGCCGGCCTGTGCCGCGTTGCGCATCGCGCCGGTGTGCGCGTGGCGCCCTTCAAGCCGCAGAACATGGCGCTCAATAGCGCTGTCACCGCAGACGGTGGCGAGATCGGCCGCGCCCAGGCGTTGCAGGCGCAGGCGGCGGGCGTCGCACCCACGGTCGACATGAACCCCGTGCTGCTCAAGCCCAACAGCGACACGGGCGCGCAGATCATCATCCACGGCCAGCCGCGCTGTGATCTCGATGCCCGCGCGTATCACGACTACAAGCCCACCGC
This sequence comes from Ralstonia sp. Ralssp135, assembly GCF_047304345.1. NCBI lineage: Bacteria > Pseudomonadati > Pseudomonadota > Betaproteobacteria > Burkholderiales > Burkholderiaceae > Ralstonia > Ralstonia sp. Ralssp135. Next base: position 117,495 of record NZ_JBGLYZ010000007.1, on the reverse strand, counting down.
CATGGCCGCCGTGCTCGAATCGCACACGCGGCTGCGCGCGCAGTACGACCTCGTGCTCGTGGAGGGCGCTGGCAGCCCGGCGGAGGTCAACCTGCGCGACCGCGATATCGCCAACATGGGTTTTGCCGAGGCCGTCGATTGCCCTGTCGTGCTCGTCGCCGACATCGATCGCGGTGGCGTGTTCGCGCACCTTGTTGGCACGCTGGCCTGCTTGTCTGACAGCGAACGTGCGCGCGTGGGCGGGTTCATCATCAACCGGTTTCGCGGCGATATTTCTCTGCTCACGCCCGGGCTCGACTGGCTGGCCGCGCAGACGGGCAAGCCGGTATTGGGTGTGCTGCCGTATCTGCACGGCCTGCACCTCGACGCAGAAGACGCGGTGCAGACCGTGCAGCGCGCAGCCTCAGCCGATGCGCTACGCGTCGTCATTCCGGTGTTGCCGCGTGTGTCCAACCACACCGATTTCGACGCGCTGCGCGCGCACCCGCAAGTGGACGTTCGACTGGTCGGCCCCGGCCAGCCGATTCCGCCCGCCGACCTCATCATCCTGCCCGGCAGCAAGAGCGTGCAGGCCGATCTTGCCTGGTTGCGCGCCAACGGTTGGGAAGCGGCCGTCGCGCGGCATCTGCGCTATGGCGGCAAGCTGATCGGTATCTGCGGCGGCATGCAGATGCTGGGGCGGCGCTTGCATGATCCGCACGGGCTGGAAGGCGCAGCTGGCAGCGTCGAGGGTTTCGGCTATCTCGATTTCGAGACCACGCTGGAGGCCGCCAAGCAGTTGCGTCAGGTGCGCGGCACTCTGGCGGAAAGCGGTGCGGCCATCGCCGGCTACGAAATCCACATGGGCGTGACCGAGGGCGCGGCGCTCGCGTGCCCCGCCGTGCAACTCGACGATGGCCGCGCAGATGGCGCGATCTCCGCCGACGGGCAAATCCTCGCGACTTACCTGCACGGCTTGTTCGACGCGCCCGAGGCGTGCGGAGCGTTGCTTGCCTGGGCCGGCGTGCGCGCTGCGCAGGCGCAGGACTACGCCGCATTGCGTGAGGCATCGCTCGAACGTCTTGCCGACACGTGCGAAGCGCATCTGGACCTCGCTACGCTGTTCCGAACGCTGCCACGTGCAGGCTGAGCCATAATTACCGGATGGATAGATCTGCTGAGTGACTAACTCGGCACATGATTCGACGAGCGCAAGGAGGCAGGCATGCCGGTGGCCGTTGTAGCGAATCCGAAGGGCGGAGTGGGCAAAAGCACGCTGGCCACCAATCTGGCCGGCTACTTTGCGGCGCGGGATCACGCCGTGATGCTGGGCGACACCGATCGCCAGCAGTCCTCACGCGAGTGGCTCGCCTTGCGCCCCGAAACCGCCAAGCCCATCCGCACGTGGGAAATCAACGCAGATCACATCGCCAAGCCGCCCAAGGGTACAACGCACGTGGTGCTCGATACGCCGGCGGGCCTCCATGGCTGGCGGCTGGGGGATCTTGTGAAGATGTCCGGCTACGTGATCGTGCCGCTGCAGCCTTCCATGTTCGACATCCTTGCCACGCAAGCTTTCCTGCGCAAACTGGCCGATGAAAAGCCGGTGCGCCATGGCGAGGTCAAGCTGGGCGTGGTCGGCATGCGTGTGGATATGCGCACACGCGCCGCTGAACAGCTCCAGCGTTTCGTGCAAGGGCTGGAGGTGCCAATCCTCGGCTACCTGCGCGATACCCAGAATTACGTGCAATTGGCCGCGCACGGCCTGACGCTGTGGGACGTGGCGCCCTCGCGCGTGGCCAAGGATGTGGAGCAGTGGAGCGGCATTCTCGATTGGCTGGGTGAATCGCCTCCACAGGCCCACGTGGCCGACTCTTCTGCGGCGGCATGAAAAAAAGCCCGGTAATTGCCGGGCTTTTTTGTGGGGCGAGGCTGCGTCGCTCAGATTTCGAGGTTGTCGATCAGGCGCGTCTTGCCGAGCTTCGCGGCGGTCAGCACGACCAGCGGCTCGCCGGCAGCGATGTTCTCGGGCGTCGGTTTCTGCAGGTCGGAACGGCGGCGCACGGCCACGTAGTCGGGCTGCCAGCCGCGGCCACGCAGATACTCCATCGCCTTGGTGGTCACCTCTTCGTGCGAAGCCTGGCCTTGCAGCACGGTTTCCAGCACGTCCTGACGTACTTGGTGCAGCGTGCGGTACAACTCGGGCGCTTCGGCGCGCTCTTCGTTAGTCAGGTAGACGTTGCGCGACGACAGCGCCAGACCGTCATCTGCGCGCACCGTTTCGGCGGGGATGATGTCCACCGGCAGCGCAAACTGATGTGCCATCCGGCGCACGATCATCAGCTGCTGGTAGTCCTTCTTGCCGAACACGGCCACGCGCGGTTGCACGCAGCAGAACAGTTTCATCACCACCGTGCAGACACCCTTGAAGAAGCCGGGGCGGAATTCGCCCTCGAGCGTGTCGCCCAGGTCGTGTGGTGGGTCGACGCGGTATTCCTGCGGCTCTGGGTACATGTCGCGCTCGGTGGGTGCAAACAGCACGTACACGCCTTCCTTTTGCAGTTTCTCGATGTCGTCCTGCAGCGTGCGCGGGTATTTGTCGAAATCTTCGTTCGGACCGAATTGCAGGCGGTTCACGAAAATGGACGCCACCACCGGGTCGCCGTGCTGGCGCGCCAGTCGCATCAGGCTCAGGTGGCCTTCATGCAGGTTGCCCATGGTCGGCACGAAGGCGACGCGGTTCTGGCCGCGCAACTGGTCGCGCAATTCCTGGATCGACGAGATGACTTTCATAGTTGTTGTGTGATGCGGCCCGGGTCGGGTCGGACGAATTACGTCGGAGAATAGGCGAGGCGCACGTAAATGGGCGCGTACGGTTCGGCCTGCGTGATTTCGAGCAGCGATTCGCGCGAAAGCTCGAGCATGGCGACAAAGTTGACGACCACGACGGGTGCGCCCTTGCCGGACTGGATCGCTTCTTCGAACAGCTCGGTGAACTCCATGAACCGCGCGTGCTGCAGGCGGCGCAGGATCTGGCTCATGTGCTCGCGCACGGACAGCTCTTCGCGCGAGATCTTGTGATGCTGCGTGAGCTTGGCTCGGCGCAGCACATCGGCCCAGGCGACACGCAGGTCGTCGGAATTGACGTCGGGATAGCGCGGCGCGAGGCTTTGCTCGATATAGACCTGCGCGCGCAGGAAATCGCGGCCAAGTTGCGGCACGGTGTCGAGCTTCTGCGCGGCGAGCTTCATTTGCTCGTACTCGAGCAGGCGGCGCACCAGTTCGGCGCGCGGGTCTTCGGGCTCAGCGCCTTCGTCGGTCTTCCTGACCGGCAGCAGCATGCGCGACTTGATCTCGATGAGCATGGCCGCCATCAGCAGGTATTCAGCAGCCAGCTCAAGGTTGGTCGTGCGGATCTGCTCGATGTACGCCAGATATTGCCGCGTGACCTGCGCCAGCGGAATGTCCAGCACATTGAAGTTCTGGCGGCGGATCAGGTACAGCAGCAAGTCCAGCGGTCCTTCAAACGCTTCGAGAAAAACCTCGAGCGCATCGGGCGGGATGTAGAGATCCTGCGGGAGCTTGAACAGCGGCTCGCCGTAGAGCCGCGCAAAGGCGAGGCCGTCGACCTGCGCGGGCGTGGAGTCCTGATCGGGCGCCACGCTGGGCAGCTCGACGGGCAGTGGCAGCTTGTCCTGCGCGGAAGTGGTCATGCGGCGGTGAGCCAGGCGGGCCGAGGGCCGGTCGGCCGATCAGTCCAGCGAGTAGACGTACGGCTTTTGCGGCACGCGGGCGGCTTTGGCACGCGCACGCTCTTCCAGGTCGATCGGGTCCTTATCCCACAGCAGGGACCGGCCTTGGCGCTGCTGCGCTTCCAGGTCGGGCTTCTGGGTCTTGAGTTCTTCCAGGAACTGGGTGATCTCGGACTTGTACAGGGCCATGGCGGTATGTGATGTTGGGTGATCTTGCCCGCACGGAAAGATCCCGGGCGGAAAACCGGCGCATTTTACCGTATTGGCCGTGCTAACGGCCTTGGGCACGGCACGTGCGAAGCCCTTCCGGCCGATCCGGAAGGCCGCATTCGTTGCATTTGCCTGGGCACCCGCCGGGCCCGGTATGGTCAAATACGCCTTTCCTTCGATTCAGCCGGCCCGTGGGGCGGCGCCACGCTTGCCACGATGACCGGCTCCAATCGACCATCGCGACCGTCACGACCACCACGCTTTCGTTTCCTGGGTTTGCCCGCCGCCGCGCTGGCGGCCGGCTTTGTGCTGTCCCTCGCCTGCGCCCCGGCGCACGCTGAATACGACGTCAAGATCGATGCGCCGAAGTCCATTCGCGACTTGCTGGAGCGCCATCTGGACCTGTCGCGCTACAAAGACCGCAAGGACATCACTGACGACCAGCTCCAGTACATGGTCGAGACCATTGGCGACCAGGTCACCAAGCTGACAGCCACCGAGGGCTATTTCGTGCCGAAGGCGACCGCGAAGCTGGACGGCCCGCCGGACCAACGCGTGGTCAACGTGAAGGTCGAGCCCGGCCCGCGTACAACCATCGACACCGTGGCGCTCGACTTTACCGGGGCCATCACGCAAGACGCCAGGCGCATCGACGAATTGAGAAAGTCGTGGAGCCTGCAGCACGGCATGGCCTTCCGCCAGTCGGGCTGGGACAAGGCCAAGGACGACGGTCTGGCCGCGCTGCAGAGCAAACGTTATTACGCGGCCAAGCAGACGTCATCGCAGGCGCGTGTCGATCCGGACGAAAACAAGGCAGACCTGTCGGTGGGCTATGACAGCGGTCCGGCTTACACGTTGGGGCCGCTGGAGGTGCAGGGCTTGTCGCGTTATCCGCTCAGCATCATCAACCACGTCAACTCGCTGCGCGTGGGTGAGGATTACTCTGCTGATCGACTGCAATCGTTGCAGGCCGCCATCCAAGGGCAGCCGTATTTTTCCAATGCCATCGTTGACCTGGGCGATGACCCGAAGAACCCGGTCAACGCGCCGGTGCGTGTGCGCGTGCGGGAGTACCCGCCCAACCGCATCACCAGTGGCGTGGGTTACGGCACGGACACGGGCGCGTCGGTGGAAGGGCGCTATCAATATCTGAACCTGTTCAGCAAGGCATGGGTGCTCGACACGCAAGCCCGCATCGAACAGCGCCGTCAGTACCTGTTTGCCGGCGTGACCGTGCCGCCCGACGACAAGCAATACGTCAATAGCTTCTACACCAGCATGGACCGCACCGATACCTCGGGCACCGACACGCGCAGCTATCGTTCCGGCTTCAAGCAGACGCGTGTGCGCGGCATCTATGAGACGTCGTTCACCGTTGATTTCTACTACGACGACCTGCGGCCCGATGGCGCCGAGCGGCAGTTGAGCAAGGCGCTCGTCCCGGGTTTCGCGTGGACGCGCCGCGACGTGGACGACCCGCTGTTCCCGCGCCGCGGCAACATCATCACCACGCAGATCGGCGCGGCAGTGAAAGGCGTGTTGACGGACCAATCGTTCGTGCGGTCGTACAGCCGCATTCGCCAATTTGTGCCGGTGGGGCAGCGCGATATCTTCGTCGCGCGCGGTGAGTTGGGCGCGGTCATCACCTCCGGTTCCGGCGATGGCGTGCCGGCTACGCTGCGCTTCCGCACGGGCGGCACGCAGTCGGTGCGCGGCTACGACTTCCAGAGCATCGGTAACGACGTCAACGGCAGCACGTTGCCGGCCAAGTTCCTCGTTACCGGCGGGCTGGAGTATCAACGCTGGTTCCTGCCGCAATGGGGCGCCGCCGTGTTCTGGGACACCGGCACGGCCACCGACAACTGGTCGGAGCGTCGCTGGTTCAACGGTGTGGGTGTCGGCGTACGTTGGAAGAGCCCCGTGGGGCCGATCCAGCTCGACATGGCCTACGGCATCCAGCAGAAGCAGTTCCGGCCGAGCGTGTCGCTGGGCATCGCGTTCTGAATATGACGATGACCGATCCGCAAACGCCTGGACCCGAGCAACCCGAAGCACCGCGCCCCGAGCGTCCAAAGCGCGGTTGGGGCCGCCGCATGCTGCGCTGGTTCGGCGTGTTCATCGCCCTTCTGTTAGCGATCGTGCTGGCACTCGCCGGTTGGCTGGTTTGGGCCATCCATTCGCAATCGGGCACGGCACAGTTGTGGTCACTCGCTACGCGCTTTGGCAACGCTTATGTGTCGGGCAAGCTGGAGGGCGGCACGGTGCGCGAGGGCGTGTCGCTGCGCGATCTGCACGTGCGCGCGGGCAGCACGGAAGTGCGCATCGATCATGTGGAAGGCCGCTGGGCCATCACGCGTGGCCCATGGCATGCGCATTTCGCGTACCTCCGTGCCGGCAATGTCGAGGTGATCCTGCACCCGACACCGCCCACACCGCCGAGTGGTCCGCCCAATTCGCTGGTGTTGCCGCTGGCGCTGGATGTGGACCGCCTCGCAGTCGATCGCCTTGCCATCCGGCAGGGCACGTCGACCACCGAACTGAAATCGATTGCCGGCAGCCTGCACACCGACGGGACGCATCACAACGTGCTGCTCGACGGCATGGAAACGTCCGCCGGCAAGCTCGCGGCCACGCTGCGCATGACCGGCACGAGGCCGTATCCGCTCACCGGCGCCGCAACACTTGCGACGCAATTCGAAGTCAACGGGCAGAAACAGGACGCGTCGGTATCGGCACAACTGTCGGGTTCGCTGGAAGCGTTGCATATCGAGGCGACCGGCACCGGCGCCAAGCTGACCGCGCAGGCGCTGATTGACGCCACGCCGTTCGGCGCGTTGCCTCTGTCGCGCGCAGTTGTGTCGGCGGAGCATGTGAACCCGCGTGCGTTTGCGCCGGGCGCCCCAGAAGCATCGTTGTCGATCCACGCCGACCTGCGCCCAGATGAGAAGGCCAAGACGCTGACCGTGGCCGGCCCCATCCAGATTGACAACGCGCAGGCCGGCACGCTCGACAAACAGAAACTGCCGCTGCAATCGCTGCGCGCGCAGGTGCGGCTGAACGAAAACGATCAGCAACTCACCGGACTGGATGTGCGCCTGCTGGGCGGCGCGGTGCTCACGGGTGGCGCCGATGTGCGGAAGGGGCATGGCGCCTTGCGCGTGGATGTGCGCCAGCTCGATCTGCAGGCGCTGCACGCATCGCTGGAGAAGACGAAGCTTGCTGGCCCCATCACCGTGGATTTTGCAGGCGGCACCCAACGTGTGGCGCTTGATCTGGCGGGTGGCGACATGCGCGCGCAAGCGAAAGCCGTGCTCGACGCGGCGCAGGTTGCGGTGGAGAGCGCCCAGGTGTCGCTGGGGCGCTCGCGGCTCACGCTGGCGGGCACGCTCAAGCACGACGATGCGCAGTCTTTTGCCTTCAAGGGCAATCTGGCGGAGTTCGATCCGTCGCGGCTGGCCAAGGTGGCCAAGGGCCGTATCAATGCCGAGTTCGACGCGCGTGGGACGCTCGGTGAGCCAATTGACGCCGCCGTCAAGTTTGCCGTGCGCGATAGCGATTACGCCGGCTTGCCGATGACCGGCGAGGGCAATGTCCACGTGCGCGGCGAACGCCTGCTGCCCAGCGACGCCAAGCTCGACATGGCCGGCAACAAAGCCAGTCTGCGGGGCAGCTTTGGCGGGGCGGGCGACCGCATGCATGTCGAAGTCGATGCGCCGCAGCTCGCACGCCTGCAGCTTGGGGTGAGCGGCGCGCTGACCTTATCCGGCGATGTCTCCGGCACGATCAAGCGCCCGCAGGTGGATGCCACGTTCCGCGCCAATCAGCTTGCCTATCAAGGGAACAAGATCGACACCGCCAACGGCCGTGCGCAGATCCGCGACGGGATCGACGGGCCATTGCTGTTCGAGCTGACCGCGCAGCGCGTGACGGGTCCGAGCCTGTCGTTGCGAGAAGTGCATGCCACGCTGGACGGTACGCGCCGCGCCCACCGCTTCCGCGCTGACGCCGACGGCAACGTACGCAACCAGCCGTTCAAGTTCGCGCTGGCAGGCGCCGGTGCGCTCACCCCCGGCAAGGACGGTGATGGTTGGGACGGCACGATCTCCACGCTGTCGGCACAGGGCGCGCCCAACCTGCAGCTTACGGCTCCTGTGAAGCTATCGGTGGCACCAGGCCGCCTGATGATGGGTCGAGCAGACCTGACACTGGACCAGACGCCCATCCACATCGAGCGAGTCGAATCGACCCAGGGTCACGTGCGCAGCGCCGGCCGCTTCGATGGCTTGCAGATTGCGCAGGTGCTGGAGCTTGTGCGCACCTGGACGGGCCAGGCTCCGCCGGTACGCACGGATCTCGTCGTCGACGGCCAGTGGGATCTGGATCTCGGCAGCACGGCCACCGGCACGGCGCGTATCGCCCGGCGCAGCGGCGATCTGTCGATCAACGCCGGCCGTGGTTTCACGCCGCTGGGCCTGACCGAAGCGACCGTGGAAGCGCGCGGCGAAGGCATGCGCCTCGGGCTGCGCGGGAATGTGCAATCAACGCGCGTCGGCAACCTTTACCTCGATGCGGGTGTCGGGCTTGTGCGTGATCCCGGACTGGGCACCTTGGCGCTCATGGCGCCCTCGTCGCCGCTTTCCGGCGGTTTGACGATCAGCCTGCCGCATCTCAAGAGCATTGGAGATCTGCTTGGGCCCGACGTCGCAACGGACGGGCAGCTTGCAGCCAGCCTGACATTTGCCGGTACGGTGGGTGCGCCCAAGGTGAGCGGCTTCCTGACGGGCCAGGACGTTGACGTGGCGCTGTACGACCAAGGCATCCGCCTGACCAAGGGCGTGGTGCGCGTGGCGCTCGACCAGAACGTGGTCGACCTGCAAGAGGTGGTGTTCCATGGCGGCGACGGCACCGTGCGGGCGCAGGGCCGCGTGCAGCTTGGCGAGGCGAATCCCAACCTGGCAGGCTCCATCGTTGCCGACAAGCTGCAACTCTTTGCCGATCCGGATCGCACGCTGGTGCTGTCGGGCCAGGCGCGTATCGCCAACGACAACGACCGAGTGGCCATCACCGGCAAGTTCAAGGTCGACCGCGGTCTGTTCGATTTGCCAAAGGACGGCGCGCCGTCGCTTGGCGACGACGTGGTCATCGTCCGTCGTGCCGATGCCGCGCGCAACCAGGCCGAACGCGGCGTCAAGCGGGAAGAGAAGCCGGCTGGCCGCTTCAGCCCGGTGGTGGATGTCGATGTCGATTTTGGCGACAACTTCCGCTTCAAGGGTGCGGGTGCAGACCTGTCACTTGGCGGCCAGATGCACGTGCACAGCGAACCGCTTGTGCCCCTGCGCGGCACCGGCACGATCTACGTGCGCGAGGGCAGCACGTACGAAGCGTTCGGCCGCAAGCTGGCCATCGAACAGGGCGTGCTGAACTTCGTGGGGCCGATCAACAACCCGTCGTTCAACATCACCGCAATGCGGCGTAACCAGGAAGTCGAAGCCGGCGTGCAGGTGACCGGCACGGTGCGTCAGCCGCGCGTCAAGCTCGTCTCCGAGCCCAACGTGCCCGATGAAGACAAACTCTCCTGGCTGATGTTCGGCTACAGCGCATCAAACGCTGGCCTGGGCCAGCAGCAGGCGATGTCCGGCGCGGCACTCGGCCTGCTGGGCAACGTGGCCGGCAAGAACGTGGCGCGGCGCTTCGGGCTCGACGAGTTCTCGATCGGGCCGTCCACCGCTGGCTTGACCGATCCGCAGGTGGTGAGCCTGGGCAAGGCAATCTCGGAGCGCATCACGGTTGGCTACGAGCAGAGCCTGTCGACGGCCGATTCCATCGTCAAACTGACGTGGCAGTTTTCGCGGCGGTGGTCGGTGGTGGCACGCGGCGGCACGATCAACGGCGCGTCGGTGCTGTTCAACAAGCGTTGGTAATCGGTTGGCCCCGCTGCCAGAATGGCGGCGGGTACATGTTTCGCACGAGGAGTTCCATGCCGCATCTTCGTCAATTCGCACAAGTGGGAGTCACCATGGGCGTTCTGGCTTCATTGCTGGGGCTGTTCGGCTGTGATCAGCAGAAGGTCGACCAGGCCGTGGATCGCGTGGGCGATGCCGCCAAACGAGCATGGCAATCGGCCAAGCCGGACAACCTGCTGTTCAAGGGCATCGTGGCGGGGCAATCCACCGAAGACGATGTCAGGGCCACCGCCGGCCAGCCCGAGATGATCTGGGAGAACGAAGGCGGCACGCGGCAGCTTGAGTATCCGCGCGGGCCGGAAGGGACTTCAACGTGGATGGTGACGATCGGGCCCGACGGGCACGTGCAGAAGATCGAGCAAGTGTTGACTGCCGAGAATTTTGGGCGCGTGCGGGTGGGGCAGACCAAAGACGACATCCGCCGGATGCTGGGCAAGCCGGGGAAGGTTGAGGTGTTTAAGCTGAAGCAGGAAGAGGTTTGGGGGTATCGGTGGATGGAAAGTGCTACCGAACGGGCGTTCTTTAATGTGCACTTTGGGCCGGATGGGAAGGTGACGACGACTTCGCGGAGTGATGATCGGTTGAATGGGGGCTAGGGGTTTTCGTTGTTTGGGTTTTTGGCTGTGGTCTTTTTTTTGTGGTGCATCCTTTGTTTCATCCCCGGCAGGGAACGAAAGGGGAGTGGACCACCAAGGCCCATCCTCCCCCCTCAAACCAAATCAACGCACCCGCATCCCCGGCACCGCCCCAGAATGCGGCTCAAGAATATAAAGCCCCGGCTGAGCCTTCTCATCAGCCGCCGAAGCCGCCAACACCATCCCTTCCGACATCCCGAACTTCATCTTGCGCGGTGCGAGGTTGGCAACCATCACGGTCAGCTTGCCCACGAGATCTTCCGGGGCATACGCCGACTGGATGCCAGAAAACACATTCCGCGTCTGCCCTTCACCCACATCCAGCGTGAGCTGCAGCAGTTTGTTCGATCCTTCCACGCGCTGGCAGGCGACGATCTTGGCCACACGCAAGTCGATCTTGGCGAAGTCGTCGATGGTGATGGTCTCGGCTATCGGCTCAATGACGGCAGCTCCGTTGGAGGCAGCAGTCGGTGCATCGGCGGTGGCCTGCAGCGACTGACGATTTGCTTCCACCAGCGCGTCCACCTGCTTCTTGTCCACGCGCGTCATCAGATGCGAGTACGGCTGGATCGGCTTGGCCGACGACAGTTGCGAATCGATCGAGCGCCACGTCAGCGGCTCAACGTTGAGGAACGCTTCGATGCGCTCAACCGTGGTCGGCAGAATCGGCTTGAGGTAAACGGCCAGCAGGCGGAACGCTTCCAGCGCGACCGAGCACGCGGCATGCAGCTTTTCGCGGTTGGCTTCGTCCTTGGCGAGGTCCCACGGCTTTTCCGTGTCGACGAACGCATTGACGGCATCGGCCAGCTCCATCACGGCACGCAGTGCCTTGCTGTACTCGCGCTTTTCATACAGATCGGCGATTTGGGGGGCGGCTTCGCGCAGCTGCACCATCAGCGGGTGGCCCAGCGCGGCGTCGCTCACGCGACCTTCGAAGCGCTTGACCAGGAAGCCCGCCGAGCGGCTGGCGATGTTGACGAACTTGCCTACCAGATCGCTGTTCACACGGGCGATGAAATCGTCCAGGTTCAGGTCCAGGTCTTCCATCGTCGCGTTCAGCTTGGCGGCGAAGTAGTAGCGCAGCCATTCCGGATTCAGGCCGGTGTCGATGTAGCTCTGAGCGGTGATGAACGTGCCGCGCGACTTGCTCATCTTGGCGCCGTCCACGGTCAGGAAGCCGTGGGCGAACACGTTGGTCGGCGTGCGGTGGCCCGAGAACTTGAGCATTGCTGGCCAGAACAGCGTGTGGAAATACAGGATGTCCTTGCCGATAAAGTGGTACTGCTCGGTGGTCGAGTGCTCTGCGATCCAGGATTCGAAATCGAGCCCGCGCTTGGCGCACAGGTTCTTGAAGCTGGCGTAGTAGCCGACTGGCGCATCCAGCCACACATAGAAGTACTTGCCCGGCGCGCCCGGAATCTCGAAACCGAAGTACGGCGCATCACGCGAGATGTCCCAGTCCGACAGCTTGGCCTCGCCTTCGTCGCCGAGCCATTCGCGCATCTTGTTGGTCGCTTCGGGCTGGGCCAGGTCGGCCACCCATTCGCGCAGGAAATTCTCGCAGCGCGGGTCGGAGAGCTTGAAGAAATAGTGCTCGGACGACTTGCGCACCGGCGTCGCGCCTGACACCACGGAATACGGATTCTTCAGGTCGGTTGGCTGGTACGTCGCGCCGCAGACTTCGCAGGAGTCGCCGTACTGGTCTTTCGCGCCGCACTTCGGGCATTCGCCCTTGATGAAGCGGTCCGGCAGGAACATCTCCTTGACCGGGTCATAGAACTGCTCGACCTCGCGCACATCGATCAGGCCGGCTTCCTTGAGCTTGAGGTAGACGCTCTGGCACAGCTCCTTGTTTTCGTCGGAGTCGGTGCTGTAGTAGTTGTCGAACGAGACGAGGAAGTTGTCGAAGTCGCGTTTATGTTCCGTCCAGACGCGTTCGATGAGCTGGCGCGGGGTCAGGCCTTCCTTCTCGGCGCGCAGCATGACGGGCGTGCCGTGCGTGTCGTCGGCACCCACGTAGTAGGTCTCATGCCCGCGCATGCGTTGGAAACGCACCCAGATATCGGTCTGGATGTACTCGACCAGGTGGCCGATGTGAATCGGTCCGTTTGCGTAGGGCAGGGCGGAAGTGACGAGGATGCGACGTTCGGACATGAGCGAGCCAGAAAAGTGCGGGCGGGCCGCAAACAGAGCGCGGCGCGCGGAGAAACGCATATTTTAGCGCGCCCGACGGCGGCGAGCCCGTCAGAGAGGAATCTGCGGAATCGCGGGGTGTGATCGCGGGCTTGGCCCATGCGTCACGATGTCGCGCAGGGGGTGACCCAAAAAAAAGCGCCGGTCAGAGCCGGCGCAGCTTTCCACAACGGAAAAGGAGGAGAAATCAGGTACCGCCCGGGAGGTCAGCCACGCATCGCGAGCCAGCAACGTGTGGCAAGCGGCACCTGTTTTCTATGACAGGGTTAGCCCTGAATAGGTTTCAAATAAATTTCGACGCGGCGATTTTGAGCGCGGCCGGCCTCAGTGGCGTTGTCGGCAACGGGCTGGTTCTGGCCGCGGCCTTCAGCCGAGAGTCGGTTGCGGGCCACGCCGCGGTCAGTCAGGTAGCTCGCCACGCTCTGCGCACGCTTTTGCGACAGCGTCATGTTGTAGTTCGGGTTGCCGGTGCTGTCCGTGTGGCCGACCACGTTGGCGGCCAGTTCCGGATGTTGCGTGAGCGTTTGTGCCACGCTATCCAACGGACCGCGGAACGACGGCTTGATCACCGCGCTGTCGGTGTCGAACGAAACCTGACTCGGGATGTTCAACTTGAGCGAGCCGTCGGGCTGCTCCGAAATTTGCGTGCCGGTGCCGGCGGTATCGCCAGCCAGCTTGGACTTGATGGCGCCCCAGTTGTAGCCGACGGCTGCGCCGGTTGCCGCGCCCAGCGCACCGCCAATGGCGGCGCCCTTGCCGTTGCCGACCAGCGCGCCGATGCCAGCGCCCACGGCCGCGCCAACGCCGGTGCCCATGGCGGTCTGGTTCTGCTGTTCGGTCGCGCAGCCGGCGGCCAGCAGGGCGATCAGCGAGACGGAAATAAGCTTGGCTTTCATGGTTTCTCCTACGGGTAACGGGATCGGTTCTTGTGAGTTTGCCGATATCCGGCGCATCAGAGGGATATTGGGGGAGGAATCGGACGAACGACGCGCCGGCAAAATACAATAGCAAAACAGTAGATAGAGTGGCCAGGGCGCCGCAAAGTTCATGCCGCGTCACCGTTGGCCCGTCCCCCATTCGCATTAGATTTGTGGAGCAAATGTTGAGCGTAACCATCGAACAGATCACCGAAGCCCTGCGCGGCGTGGTGGATCCCAATACCGAGCGCGACCTCGTGTCGTCCAAATCGGCGCGCAACATCCGGGTCGATGGCGGCGAGGTGTCGCTCGACGTGGAACTCGGCTACCCCGCCAAAAGCCAGTTCGAGCCGATCCGCAAGCTGGTGATCGGCGCGCTGCGCAAGGTGCAAGGTGTCGAAAATGTGAGCGTGCAGGTGTCGATGAAGATCGTCGCGCACGCGGTGCAACGCGGCGTGCACCTCATGCCGAATGTGAAGAACATCATCGCGGTGGCGTCGGGCAAGGGCGGGGTGGGCAAGTCGACCACCGCCGTGAACCTGGCGCTGGCGCTGTCTGCGGAAGGCGCTAACGTCGGCATTCTCGACGCCGATATCTACGGCCCGAGCCAGCCGATGATGCTGGGCATCCAGGGCCAGCCGGAGTCGGCAGACGGCAAGACGATGGAGCCGATGGAGGGCCACGGCCTGCAGGCCAACTCGATCGGTTTCCTGATCGAGCAGGACAATCCGATGGTCTGGCGCGGCCCGATGGTGACCTCGGCGCTGGAACAACTGCTCAAGCAGACCAACTGGCGCGACCTGGATTACCTCATCGTCGACATGCCGCCGGGCACGGGCGACATCCAGCTCACGCTGTCGCAGAAGGTGCCTGTGACGGGCGCGGTGATCGTCACCACGCCGCAGGACATCGCGCTGCTCGATGCCAAGAAAGGCTTGAAAATGTTCGAGAAGGTGGGGATTCCCATCATCGGCGTGGTCGAGAACATGGCGGTCTACTGCTGCCCGAACTGCGGCCATACCGAGCACATTTTCGGCGCCGGCGGCGGCGAGAAGATGTGCGAACAATACGGCGTGCCCTTCCTCGGAAGCCTGCCGCTGAACCTGTCCATTCGCGAGCAGGCCGATTCGGGCCGTCCGACCGTGGTGGCTGATCCCGACGGCGCAATTGCCGGTGTCTACAAGCAGATCGCGCGCCGCGTCGCGATTGCCGTGGCCGAGAAGGCGAAGGACATGACGAGCAAGTTCCCCTCGATCGTCGTGCAGAACACCTGAGCGAAAAACCATGGATGCCAGCGAGCCGTTGTCCAACGATCGCCAGACGGAGCGCCCGTCTGTACGGGTGGCGGTGGTGCTGTGCCGCCGCCCGACGGCCAACCGCTGGCAGCCGTTCCAGTGGCGGCTGGAGGCCGTCGTGCCCGATCTAGGCGAATACGGCACCGCACCGCGCTGCCTGGATCGTGCCGACGATGAGAAGGGCGACGAGCGCTGGCTTACGCCCGGCTTCTCCGTCACGCTGTTTCGCGATGAGGCCGAAGGCTACTACCTGAACGTGACCTCCGCCGCGCCCTGCTGGTTTGTGCTGTGGCGCCTGGGCGAATCGGGCACGGCTGACGAGGGCCGGGCGATTCCGCATACGGTTTCGCTGAGCTACAACGAGGCTGGGCGCTGGCTCGACGGTGGCGAGACGGTCGAAAACGTGCCGTTGGACGCCGCGGCGCTGCAATGGCTGCAGGCGTACGTGGCCGAAAACTACCGGCCCGAGCCGAAGAAGCGGCGCCGGCCGGAGTCGTTCCTGCCGCCGGAAGACCGCGCAAAGTTCTGAGCGAAGCTGCCGTGAGCAACGAAACTTTCCTCTCGCGCTGGTCACGCCGCAAGGCCGCCGAGCGGCGCGGCGAGCCCGAACCGGAAGTGGCCCCGCCCGCCGAGCCGGAGCCCGTTGTCGTGCCCGAAGTGTCGGCGGCCGAACCCGCGCCCGAGGCACCGCCCCCGCTCACGCTGGAAGACGCCGCCAAGCTGACGCCATCCGATGATTTCGCGCCCTTCGTCGCACACGGGGTGGACGAGGCCGTCAAGCGTGCCGCGCTCAAGAAGCTCTTCGCCGATCCGCACTTCAATGTGATGGACGGGCTCGATACCTACATCGACGATTATTCGCAGCCGGACCCGATCCCGCCTGAGATGTTGCGCGAGCTGCGCCATACGGCGGGATTGCGGTTGTTCGAGCCGCTGGAAGAGGAGGCGGCTGCGCCGACAGGAATCGAACCGGTATCGGACGCTTCGCCCGCTGTGACCGGCGAGACGCCGTGTGAACCTGCCGATGCCGAATCGCCCCTCCCGGACGACCCCGCCCAGGCAACCCCGCATGGCGGCGCTAAGCCGCCGTCCGTAGAATAAAAAAGTACCGCGCGGCAACGACCGTGCGGCCATGTCTCCACAGCCCGCGCCATGCACGTGGGCGCTCACGCACAAATCCATGCCGACGCTGCTTTGCAGTTGCAATCACACCATGCCGATCGATGCCGATGCGGTGGGCGACGCCCTGCGCGGGTCCGACGCCGCCATCGACACGCCAGGCAAGACGCACCACCTGCTGTGCCGCCGTGAGATCGGCGCGTTCACACAGGCGCTGGAGGGCACGGAAGACGTCATCGTCGCCTGCACGCAGGAAAAGGCGCTGTTTGCAGAAGTGGCCGCGCAGCACGAGGGCGTGACGGCGCCAATTCATTTCGTCAACGTGCGCGAAACGGGCGGGTGGTCGGCGGGGGCCAGACGCGATGCGCGTGGTTTCCGTGCCAAGACAGCGGCGCTGCTGGCCGTGGCAGGTTTGCCGGCGCCGGACCCGGTGCCTGTGGTCGACTACCGGTCCGACGGCAACGTGCTGATCGTCGGTCCTGCCGAGCGAGCGATGCCGTGGGCCGAACGCCTGGCCGACCAACTGAGCGTGACGGTGCTCGTCACCGGGCGTGA
Source organism: Ralstonia sp. Ralssp135 (assembly GCF_047304345.1). Classification (NCBI taxonomy): domain Bacteria; kingdom Pseudomonadati; phylum Pseudomonadota; class Betaproteobacteria; order Burkholderiales; family Burkholderiaceae; genus Ralstonia; species Ralstonia sp. Ralssp135. The sequence goes on along the minus strand of NZ_JBGLYZ010000007.1, from coordinate 100,877 downwards.
TCGCGCAAGCGGTCCGCTTGTCCCGCCGATGGAGCGCCGCTGGCCCGTCCAGGCAGGCGAACTGCAGGAGGTGAAGGGCTGGCTTGGCACGTTCGAAGTGCAGTGGCGCAACCGCAATCCGATCGACCTGGACCGCTGCACCCGCTGCAACGCCTGCATCGACGTCTGCCCCGAAGGCGCCATCGACGCGCTTTACCAGATCGATCTGGATGCCTGCCGCGACAATCGCGCGTGCGTCAAAGCGTGCGGCGATGCGATGGCCATCGATTTCAGCCGCGTGGAGGCACCGCAGGCGTTATCGGGCCAATTCGACCTGATCTTCGATTTGAACGATGCGCCGGCGTTTGCCCAGCACCAGCCGCCGCAGGGGTACTTCCACGCTGGCGCAGACGCCGGCCGCCAACTGACGGCATCGCTGGCACTGCTGCAAATGGTGGGCGAGTTCGAGAAGCCCAAGTTTTTCCAATACAAGGAATCCATCTGCGCCCACGGACGTAACGGCCAGGTGGGCTGCGACGCTTGCGTGAAGGTGTGTTCAGCGTCGGCCATTGCGCCGCAGTGGAAGGACGGCCGCGGTAGCGTGCACGTCACGCCCAATCTGTGCGTGGGCTGCGGCGCGTGTACGACCGCATGCCCGACCGGCGCCATCACCTACGCCTATCCCAGCGCGCCTTACCAGGGGCGCAAGCTGAAGACGCTGCTGAGCACGTATGCATCGGCGGGTGGGCGTGATGCCGTGGTTCTGCTGCATAACGGTGGGCGCGGCCGCACGCTGATCGAGCAACTTGGCCGGGCCGCGCGTATCGGCAAGGCGCAGGGCGTGCCGGTGAATGTGCTGCCGGTCGAGGTCTTCCATGCGGCATCGACGGGATTGGACCTGTGGCTCGCAGCGTTGGCTTACGGCGCCGCGCGCGTCGCCATCCTGCTGACGGAAGACGACGCACCGCAGTACCGCGCGATGCTCGCCGAGCAGGTTGCCGTGGCGCAGGCCATGCTGCAGGGGCTTGGCGAACCGGCGGATGAGGCGGGCGTGGTGCTGATCGACGTGGCGGATGCAGCGGCGCTCGACGCGCGCCTGAGCAGTGCTGACGTATCGGCCCCGCTGCGCGGTTTCCGCCGTGACATGCCTGCGGCCACCTTTGCAGTGGCCGCTGCAAAGCGCGAGACGCTGGATTTTGCGCTCGACCATCTTGCGCGCCACGCCCAGGCAACCGAGGCCGTTATCCCGCTGCCGGCCGGGGCACCGTTTGGCGCCATCACCGTGAACCGCGAAAGCTGCACGCTGTGCATGGCTTGCGTGGGCGCGTGCCCGTCGCAGGCGCTGCGCGATCAGGCCGAGCGCCCCATGCTGGCCATGATCGAGCGCAACTGCGTCCAATGCGGTCTGTGCGAAACCACGTGCCCTGAAAGCGCCATCGCCCTCGTCCCGCGTCTGAACCTGTCGGCCGAAGCCCGCCAATCGGTCACGCTTAATGAGGCCCAGCCGTTCCACTGCATCCGCTGCAACAAGCCGTTCGGCACCGCGCAGATGGTCACGACGATGCTTGCCAAGCTGGGCGCCCATCCGGCGTTCTCGGGCGCTGCCGCCGAGCGCCTCAAGATGTGCAGCGACTGCCGCGTGATCGACATGATGCAGCACGGCGAACGCCCCGGCGCCCCGCACTGAAAACCGCGCATTCAAGCTGATCTCTGAGCCCATGACCGACGCCCAGCCCCTGCAATTCCAGCCCGCCGCCACGCCTGCCGACAGCGCCGAGGATCTCGCCCGTGCGGACCTGTACGGCCTGCTGGCCACGCTGTTCTTCCACGCGGCAGACGCCGATTTGCTGCAGCGCATTGCTGCCGCGCCGCTGGACCCGGTAGGCGACTACGCTATCGCCCCGGCCGATGCGGAAGCCGCCGCCAGCAGCGCACTTACCCAGGCGTGGCGAAAGCTTGTTGCCCGCGCCGGCAAGACCAGCGCAGGGCAGGCCGACGACGAATACACCGAGCTGTTTATCGGCGTCGGCAAGCCCGAAGTGTTCTTGTACGGCTCGTACTACCAGGCCGGTTTTATGAACGAAAAGCCGCTCGTGGTGTTGCGCGACGACCTGCGCCGCTACGGCCTGGAGCGCGCCGAGGGCGTCACGGAAACCGAAGATCACCTCGCTACGCTGTGCGAGGTCATGCGTTACCTCATCGCGGGGGACGATGTTGCTGTTGCCCGCGTTGAGGAGCAGCGCGCTTTTTTCCAGCGCCATCTGGCCTCGTGGGTCGATACGGCTTGTGATGCTGTACTGCAGCATCCGCGTGCCGCGTTTTATGCCGACGTGGCGGGATTGGCAAAGGCGTTTTTCGACGTCGAGCGGCTCGCGCTGGAATTGGCGTGACGGCAATGAGACCGGCCGCCTAAAAATTGAGCGGCCTGTCAAGAGTCGCGTCCCGTCCGCGTCACGGCGGACCGGTTCAAATCGCACTCATTGAAAAAATTCATCGGTAAATCGTCAGGAAAATCCCTGTGTGAGGGGTTTTAGGCATGGTTTTCCCATGCCGTTACTCCTAAAATGTGTTCAAAAATTCCTATTACATTCGGTCATCGGTTTGAATGAGCCGGGGAGCATCGAAATGCCAGGTCCGAACACCGTCCCACACGCCCGCCCAGAGGCGGATTCCGCTGAATCCGCCCCCACGCGCCGCCGCTTTCTGATGGGCGCCGCCGTGGCCGCTGCCGCCGCAGGCACGGCCGCCACGGCCAGCCATCTGGTGCAAGCGCCCGCCGCCACGGCCTCGCCCGCTGCTGACACCGCGGATGACGGTGCCACCGGCTACCGGCTGAGCGAACACATTCGCAAGTACTACAAGACGACGTGGATCTGACGCGGCCGCATGCGCGCCGCTACTACTCCATCGTCATTGCACGCACCCCACATCCTCAGGTGACCTCATGCTTCTGACCCGCAAACCGGCGGTACAGGACACCAAAGCCGCACCGGCCCGACGTTCAAACGGCCAGGGCGCCGCATCGCTTGCCGGCAGTCTGGCTCGCAGCCTGGCCGGCGCACTGCCGACCATGGACCGCCGCACCTTCCTCAAACGCTCCGGCATCGGCGTTGGCGCAGGGCTGGCCGCGACGCAGCTTTCGCTGGTGAAGAAATCGGTGGTGGGTGAGGCCCACGCCGCCGAAGGCAAGGGCGACATCGTTGTGCGCCGCACGGTGTGCTCGCACTGCTCGGTCGGCTGCTCGGTGGATGCCGTCGTGCAAAACGGCGTGTGGGTGCGCCAGGAACCGGTATTCGACTCGCCGATCAACCTGGGCGCGCACTGCGCCAAAGGCGCCGCTCTGCGCGAGCATGGTCATGGCGAATACCGCCTGAAGACGCCAATGAAGCTCGTGGACGGCCGCTACCAGCGCATCAGCTGGGAGCAGGCGCTCAACGAGATCGTCGCCAAGATGAACACGATCCGCCAGGAAACCGGGCCGGATTCGTTCTTCTTCGTGGGTTCGTCCAAGCACAGCAACGAGCAGTCGTACCTGCTGCGCAAGTGGGTGTCGTTCTTCGGTACCAACAATTGCGACCACCAGGCGCGCATCTGCCATAGCACCACCGTGGCCGGCGTGGCCAACACCTGGGGCTACGGCGCGATGACGAACTCGTACAACGACATGCAGAACGCCAAGTGCGCGTTGTACATCGGCTCGAACGCTGCCGAGGCGCATCCGGTGTCGATGCTGCATTTGCTGCACGCCAAGGAAACAGGCTGCAAGGTCATCGTGGTCGACCCGCGCTACACGCGCACGGCGGCCAAGTCCGATGAATACGTGCGGATTCGTTCGGGCACCGATATCGCCTTCCTGTTTGGCGTGCTGTATCACATCTTCAAGAACGGTTGGGAAGACAAGCAGTACATCCACGACCGCGTCTACGGCATGGACAAGGTGCGCGAAGAAGTGCTCGCCAAGTGGACGCCGGACAAGGTCGAGGAAGTGTGCGGCGTGCCTGAGGCACAGGTGCACAAGGTCGCCGAGATGATGGCGATGAACCGCCCGAGCACGCTGGTGTGGTGCATGGGCCAGACGCAGCACACCATCGGCAATGCGATCGTGCGTGCATCGTGCATCGTGCAACTGGCGCTGGGCAACATCGGCAAGTCGGGCGGCGGCGCAAACATCTTCCGCGGCCACGACAACGTGCAGGGCGCGACCGACGTCGGGCCCAATCCCGATTCTCTGCCGGGCTATTACGGCCTCGCTGCGGGCGCGTGGAAGCATTTCGCCTCCGTGTGGGGGCTCGATTACGACTGGATCAAAGGCCGCTTCGCCTCGCAGGCGATGATGGAAAAATCGGGCACCACGGTTTCGCGGTGGGCCGATGCGGTGCTCGAGAAGAATGACCTGATCGATCAGGACAACAACGTTCGCGCGGTCTTTTACTGGGGCCACGCACCGAACTCGCAAACGCGCGGGATGGACATCAAGCGTGCGCTCGACAAGATCGACCTGCTCGTGGTGATTGACCCATACCCGTCGGCCACGGCGGCCATGGCCAACATGCCCGCCGCCGACGGCACGCCGCCCAATCCGAACCGTGCCGTCTACCTGCTGCCGGCCGCAACACAGTTCGAAACGTCGGGCTCATGCACGGCATCGAACCGCTCGCTGCAGTGGCGCGAGAAGGTGATCGAGCCGCTGTTCGAATCGCAGCCCGACCACGTGATCATGCAGGCGTTTGCTGATCGCCTCGGTTTCGGCAAGGAGCTGTCAAAGAACTACAAGATCACCGAATACAAACGCGCCGGCATGACGTGGCGCGAGCCGGAGATCGAATCGATCCTGCGTGAAATCAATCGCGGCAACTGGACGATCGGCTACACCGGGCAATCGCCGGAACGCCTGAAGGCTCACATGCGCAATATGCATCTGTTTGATGTGCGCACGCTGCGCTGCAAGGGCGGCAAGGACGCCGAAACCGGCTACGACCTGACCGGCGATTACTTCGGCCTGCCTTGGCCATGCTACGGCACGCCGGAACTCAAACACCCCGGCTCGCCCAACCTGTACGACACCAGCAAGCACGTGATGGAGGGCGGCGGTAACTTCCGCGCGAATTTTGGCGTGGAGCGCGACGGCGTCAACCTGCTGGCCGAAGATGGCTCGTTCTCGCTGGGCTCGGAGTTGACGACCGGCTACCCCGAGTTCGATCACGTCTTCCTCAAGAAACTCGGCTGGTGGGACGACCTGACCGACGCCGAGAAGAAAGCCGCTGAAGGCAAGAACTGGAAGACCGATCTGTCCGGCGGCATCCAGCGCGTGACGATGAAGCATGGCTGCCACCCGTTCGGCAACGCCAAGGCCCGCGCGATCGTGTGGAACTTCCCGGACGGCATTCCGCAGCACCGCGAGCCGCTGTATTCGACGCGGCCCGACATGGTCGCCAAGTACCCCACGCACGACGACAAGAAGACCTTCTGGCGCCTGCCCACGCTGTACAAGACGGTGCAGCAACGCAATATCGAGAACAAGGTCTACGAGAAATTCCCGATCATCCTCACCTCCGGCCGCCTGGTGGAGTACGAGGGCGGCGGCGAAGAGACGCGCTCCAACCCGTGGCTTGCCGAGTTGCAGCAGGAGAACTTTGTCGAGATCAACCCGAAGGCCGCAGCCGACCGCGGTATTCGTCACAACGATTTTGTCTGGGTCAAGACGCCGACCGGCGCCCAGATCAAGGTGCGCGCGCTGGTGACGGAGCGCGTGGGCGTCGACCACGCCTTCATCCCGTTCCACTTTTCGGGCTGGTGGCAGGGCAAGGACTTGCTCGATTACTACCCGGAAGGCGCCCACCCGATCGTGCGTGGCGAGGCTGTGAACACGGCCACGACCTACGGCTACGACTCGGTGACGATGATGCAGGAAACGAAAACGACGGTCTGCCAGATCGAGCGGTTCGCATAAGGACGGGGAGATCAACATGGCACGCATGAAATTCATCTGTGACAGCGAGCGCTGCATCGAATGCAACGCCTGCGCCACGGCCTGCAAGAACGAACACGAGGTGCCCTGGGGCGTGAACCGTCGCCGCGTGGTCACGATCAACGACGGCATGGTCGGCGCGGAGAAGTCCATCTCCGTGGCCTGCATGCATTGTTCCGATGCGCCGTGCATGGCGGTCTGCCCGGTCGACTGCTTCTACCGCACCGAAGACGGCGTGGTGTTGCATGACAAGGACGTCTGCATCGGCTGCGGCTACTGCTCGTATGCGTGCCCGTTCGGCGCGCCGCAGTTCCCCAGCCAAGGTACGTTTGGCGTACGCGGCAAGATGGACAAGTGCACGTTCTGCGCGGGCGGCCCCGAGAAGAACGGCAGCGAGGAAGAATTCGAGAAGTACGGCCGCAACCGCCTGGCCGAAGGCAAGCTGCCGCTGTGCGCGGAAATGTGCTCGACGAAGGCGCTGCTGGGCGGCGATGGCGATGTGATTTCCGACATCCTGCGTAACCGGGTCATGAAACGCGGCAAGGGCGCCGAGTTGTTCGGATGGGGCACGGCTTACGGCGGTGGCCACGGCAAAGGCAGCCAGGCAGCGCCGGCTACCCCGGCCGCGCCCGCCACGCCTGCTTCAACGCCGGGAGCGCAATCATGACCCCCCGAGCACGATCGACCAGCCTGCTGATCGCCCTGGGCGCTGCGCTGTTGCTCGGTGCCTGCGGCGAACGCCCGCAAGTCGCCTTTGCCTCGCACCGCAAGGACGACGCGCCAGCCTACAAGGGCGCGGAAGGCGATCCGTTCATGGCCAAGAACTGGACGCCCGGTGACCGCACGAGCTGGGAGAACCAGATCCGCGCGCGCGGCCAATACCAGAACGAGTACAACAAGACGCCATGACGCGCGCAAGCGGAGGTTCGTCCATGGGCACTTCCTGGAAACACCTTGTGATGGCCGTGTTGCTCGGCGCAGCGGCGGCGTTGGCGAGCGCGCAGCAGCCAGCCAGCGCGCCGGCCGCCAACAATGCCCCCGTCAACCCGGCCGTGCAACCGGCGCAACCGTTCTCCAACATCGTCTCGGAGAACGTGTTTGATCTAAAGAAGCGCGATCTCGCCAAAGAGGCAGGAGACCAGGCCGCACGCCGTGTCACGCGGCCCGGCAACAACGCGCCTGTCTGGCGCGAAGTGAACTCCGATCAGGCGCATTACGCCAGCATTCCCGGGCTGGAAGCCGGCGTGCTGATCCAGCGCACGGGGCAGAAATGGCGGCTCTTCCGCAATGGCGTGATCACCGTGTGGGGCGGTTGGCTCGTGGTGCTGGTGCCGTTGCTCATCCTGGGTTTTTTCCTGTGGCGCGGCACGATTCCCCTGAAGGAAGCGCCCACCGGCCGCAAGATCGAGCGCTTCACGCCTACCGAGCGCTATGTGCATTGGACGATGGCCATCTCGTTCGTCACGCTGGGCGTGTCAGGCATCGTCATGCTGTGGGGCAAGCATTTCCTGCTGCCGATCGTCGGCCATCAGTTGTTTGGCTGGCTGACGTACATATTGAAAAATCTCCACAACCTGGTGGGGCCGCTCTTCACGGTCAGCATCATCGTGGCCTTCGTGATGTGGGTGCGGGACAACCTCCCGCGCCGCGGTGATATGAAATGGCTGCTGGCCCTGGGCGGCATGTTTGCCGGAGAGCACGGCGCCGAAGTACCGTCGCACCGCTTCAATGCCGGCGAGAAACTCTGGTTCTGGGGCGGCCTCGTCGTGTTCGGACTGGTCCTGTCGGCCTCGGGCTGGACGCTCGATCGCATCGTCCCCGGCGTGGATTACTACCGCAGCACAATGCAACTGGCCGAGGTCATTCACGCCATTGCGGCGGTGGGCATGATCTGCATGTCGCTGGGCCACATCTACATGGGCACGATCGGCATGGAAGGCGCTTACCGCGCCATGCGTGATGGCTATGTCGACGAGGCCTGGGCGAAGGAGCACCACGAGCTTTGGTACGACGACGTCAAGGCCGGCAAGATTCCCGCGCAGCGGACCCAACCGCCTGCGCCGCCGGCGCCGAGCGAGCAGCCCGCCAAGTCATGACGCCATCGACCGCCACCGATTCAAGGAACCTCACCATGCATGCATCCGCTCTGAGCCGCGCCGCAGGTATGGCACTTGCTGCCGCCATGCTGAGCCTGACAAGCGGACTGGCCGGCGCCAAGCTGCCGGCACCGACGGAAGAACAGAAGGCACAGGCGGACGTGGCGAAAGCCAAGGCAGCCTGGGGCGACAAGGTGGCCGCGTTCCAGACGTGCAAGGCCCAGGACAAGGTAGCGGCGTCCTACCAGGCCGGCGGCAAGGCTGCGCATACGCAACCGGGCGCGCCGTGCGTCGACCCCGGGCCGTTTGTCGCACCCGTGCCTCCAGCATCTGCACCGGCGGCCAAAGGGTGAACCGTTGTTGCCAATGTTGCGTGTTCATCATCCGGCAGTACAATCGTCCGCTCCCCGAGTGAACCCTGACTGGAGGTGACACATGAAGCAACTCGTGATTGCACTCGCCGCGATCGGCCTGATGGCCGGCTGCGCATCGAATACCGCGTCGACGGCCAAGGCGGCCGATTCGGGCATGGCGGCATCGGCCGTGCTGGCACCCAAGAGCGGCAGTACCGTGCAAGGCAGCGTGAAGCTCGCGCAGCAAGGCGACAATCGGGTTGCCATCGCCGTGGATATTTCCGGTTTGCCGGCTAACGGCATGTTTGGCTTCCACGTGCATGAGAAGGGCGATTGCTCGTCGGCGGATGGCAATAGCGCTGGCGGCCACTTCAACCCGACTGGCCAGCAGCACGGTGATCCGCGCCACGGCGCACACCATGCCGGCGACATTCCGATGCTGCAATCCGATGCCAACGGCAAGGCCGTCGGCTCGATCGTTCTTTCCGGTGTGACGCTGTCGCCTGGGCCCACGAGCCTGGTCGGCCATGCGCTGATCGTCCACGCAGGCAAGGACGACTATATGACCCAGCCCACCGGCAATTCCGGCGGGCGCATCGCCTGCGGCGTGATCGTGGCGAACTGATCGCCCGCACGCGGTACCTGCTCCCACGCAGGTACCAGCCGCACCATGCGCACGCTTGCCGTGCGCATTTTTATTTGAACGAAGACATTGATGCCGCTGCGCCCTGAACTGACCAACGCTTCCGTTCCACTGCTTGACGAGGTTGAAGTGCTCGACGAGTTGGGCCGCGCACGCAGTGTCTACATTCCCGGTGAGCGCCCGCTCACCGTCTACCTCGACAAGCGCGAACTGGTCACGCTGATGACGCTGGGCGGCGCGCCCGAAGCGCTCGTACTTGGCTATCTGCGTAACCAGCGCCTGGTCAACGGCATCGACGACATCGCCTCCATCCAGGTCGACTGGGAAACCGAATCCGCTGCCGTCACCACGCGCGGCGGCATCGCAGACCTGGATGAAAAGACCGCCCGCCGCACCGTAACCACTGGCTGCGGGCAGGGCACCGTGTTCGGCTCGCTGATGGACGAGATCGACGCCATCCATCTGCCGCCCGACGCGCGCATGACACAAACCACGCTGTATCGCGTGGTCGACACCATTCGCCTGCAGCAGTCGATCTACAAGCAAGCGGGGTCGGTGCATGGCTGCGCGCTGTTCGATGCGCACGGCGGGCTGCTGCACTTCATCGAAGACGTGGGCCGCCACAATGCCGTGGATGCCATCGCTGGCCTCATGTGGCTTGAGGGCATGGAGGGCGGCGACAAGATCTTCTATACCACCGGCCGCCTGACCTCCGAGATGGTGATCAAGGGCGCGCAGATGGGCATTCCGTTCCTGCTGTCGCGCTCGGGCGTCACGCAGATGGGTCACCAGATGGCGCAGCGGGTCAACCTGACGCTGTTTGCGCGGTGCACTGGGCGGCACTTTCTGCTCTACACGGGGCGCGACCGTTTTGTGGCCGAGCCGGACGTGGCCGGCTCGGTCGGGCCGCGCGGGGAGCTGCCCCAGCCGGCTGAATCCGGCCGCTGATTTGCCAGCGTTTGTTCGGATAAGGCCAGCGCAAGCCATCGGCCGCCACGGGGTTTTCCGTCACAGGTTTGGGAGTACAATCCGCGTTCCAAACCGGCCCCAGCCGCGGGCCGGCCTGCCGGCGTGACCAAATGGGGACAGTTTTCGCACCGCGAAGCCTGCCCCCATTTGTTCATCCAAGGTATCTGGACGCTCCATGAGCATCAAATCCGACAAGTGGATCCGCCGCATGGCCGAGCAGCACGGCATGATCGAGCCGTTTGAGCCCGGTCAAGTGCGCGAATCCGACGGCCGCCGCATCGTTTCCTACGGCACCTCGAGCTACGGCTACGACATCCGCTGCGCCGACGAATTCAAGATCTTCACCAACATCAACAGCACCATCGTCGATCCGAAGAACTTCGACGAGAAGTCGTTTGTCGATTTCAAGGGCGATGTGTGCATCATCCCGCCGAACTCGTTCGCGCTGGCCCGCACGATGGAGTATTTCCGCATCCCGCGCACGGTGCTGACCGTGTGTCTGGGCAAGAGCACGTACGCGCGCTGCGGGATCATCGTGAACGTCACGCCGTTCGAGCCGGAGTGGGAAGGCTACGTGACGCTGGAGTTTTCCAACACGACACCACTGCCCGCCAAGATCTACGCCGGCGAAGGCTGCGCGCAGGTGCTGTTCTTCGAGAGCGACGAGGAATGCGAAACCTCGTACAAGGATCGTGGTGGCAAGTATCAGGGCCAGCACGGTGTGACGCTGCCCAAGACCTAGTTTTTGTAGTCCGTTTCCGCGCGTTCAGGCGTATCCGGAGCGGTGCCTTTAGCTTCATCCATAAGGAACCACGATGAAATTCCGCTTTCCCGTCATCATCATTGACGAGGACTTCCGCTCCGAGAACATCTCCGGGTCGGGCATTCGCGCGCTGGCCCAAGCCATCGAGCAGGAGGGGATGGAGGTGACTGGTCTCACCAGCTATGGTGACCTGACGTCGTTCGCTCAACAGTCGAGCCGCGCGTCCACCTTCATCGTCTCGATCGACGACGATGAATTCATCAACCCGGACAGCGACAAGCCTGAGCCGGAAGCGGTTGAAAATCTGCGCGCCTTCGTGGCCGAAGTGCGTCGCCGCAACGCTGACATTCCGATCTTTCTGTACGGCGAAACGCGCACCTCGCGCCATCTGCCGAACGACGTGCTGCGCGAGTTGCACGGCTTCATTCACATGTTCGAGGACACGCCCGAGTTCGTGGCCCGGCACATTATCCGTGAAGCACGCAACTACCTGGATTCACTGCCGCCGCCGTTCTTCAAGGCGCTGATCGACTACGCGCAGGACAGCTCGTATTCGTGGCATTGCCCGGGGCACTCGGGCGGCGTGGCGTTCCTGAAGAGCCCGGTGGGGCAGGTGTTCCACCAGTTCTTCGGCGAAAACATGCTGCGCGCCGACGTCTGCAACGCTGTGGAAGAGCTCGGCCAACTGCTCGACCACACGGGCCCGGTGGCCGCGTCTGAGCGTAACGCCGCGCGCATCTTCGGCTCCGACCACATGTTCTTCGTGACCAACGGCACGTCGACGTCGAACAAGATGGTGTGGCACGCCAACGTGGCGCCCGGCGACATCGTGGTGGTGGACCGCAATTGCCACAAGTCGATCCTGCACGCGATCATGATGACGGGCGCGATCCCCGTGTTCCTGATGCCGACGCGCAACCATTTCGGCATCATCGGCCCGATCCCGAAGAGCGAGTTCGAGCCCGAAACGATTGCCAAGAAGATCGCTGATCACCCGTTCGCCAGCCAGGCCAAGAACAAGAAGCCGCGCATTCTGACCATCACGCAGGGCACGTACGACGGCGTGCTGTACAACGCCGAGATGATCAAGAACATGCTGTCGACCGAAATCGACACGCTGCACTTTGATGAAGCGTGGCTGCCGCATGCATCGTTCCACCCGTTCTATGAGGACATGCACGCGATTGGTCACAGCCGCCCGCGCAGCAAGGACGCGCTGGTGTTTGCCACGCAGAGTACGCACAAGCTGCTGGCCGGCCTGTCGCAGGCCTCGCAGATCCTCGTGCAGGATTCCGAAACGCGCAGGCTCGATACGTATCGCTTCAATGAGGCGTATCTGATGCACACGTCGACGAGCCCGCAGTACTCGATCATCGCTTCGTGTGACGTGGCCGCGGCGATGATGGAGGCGCCGGGCGGTACTGCGCTGGTGGAGGAAAGCATTGCCGAAGCGCTGGACTTCCGCCGCGCCATGCGCAAGGTGGAACAGGAATACGTCGGTACGAATGGCGGTAGTGGACGTGGCGACGACTGGTGGTTCAAGGTCTGGGGCCCGAACGACCTGTCCGACGAAGGCATCGAAGACCGCGAAGCGTGGATGCTGAAGGCCAACGAGCGCTGGCACGGCTTTGGCAATCTGGCTGAAGACTTCAACCTGCTCGACCCGATCAAGGCCACCATCATCACCCCGGGCCTGGACGTCGACGGCAAGTTCAGCGACTCGGGCATCCCGGCCGCCATCGTTACGCGTTACCTGGCTGAGCACGGCATCATCGTCGAGAAGACGGGTTTGTACTCGTTCTTCATCATGTTCACCATCGGCATCACCAAGGGCCGCTGGAACTCGATGGTGACCGAGCTGCAGCAGTTCAAGGACGATTACGACAACAACCAGCCGCTGTGGCGCGTGTTGCCGGAGTTCGTGCGCCAGTTCCCGCAGTACGAGCGCATCGGACTGCGTGAGCTGTGCGACAGCATCCACAGCGTCTACCAGGCCAACGACGTGGCTCGCGTGACGACGGAGATGTACCTGTCGAACATGGAACCAGCGATGAAGCCGTCGGACGCCTGGGCCAAGATGGCCCACCGTGAAACCGAGCGTGTGGCAATCGACGACCTGGAAGGCCGCATCACCGCCATCCTGCTGACCCCGTATCCCCCGGGCATTCCGCTGCTGATTCCTGGCGAACGCTTCAACAAGACGATCGTGCAGTATCTGCAATTCGCACGCCAGTTCAACAAGCTGTTCCCGGGCTTCGAGACCGACATTCATGGTCTGGTCGAGGAGGAAGTCGACGGCAAGATGGGGTATTTCGTCGACTGCGTGCGCTGAGTTTCAGTCGTACCAAAACAAAACGCCGCGCTGGATCAGTGCGGCGTTTTTGTTTGGGGTTTCCTCGATGGGTGGGGCTGCAAGGGGCTTCTACCGACCCGTAGCGGAAGATGTCAAGCTACCTATAGCAGACGTTCAGGGACGTTTGACTCCAGCGGCGCCTTCGCGCGAAGCGCGGAGGGCACCCAAAGGCGCAGCTCTTGGGCGGTCCGGTTGAGCGTTGTGTTATGCAATCAGCGACTCCTTGAACTGCAAGACCAGCGAAACGGGAATGCCAATTTTCACTTGGGCACCGTTGACAGCGCCAAGGGGGCCGAATGATGTGCCTGGCTTATCGACCGTAACTTGTATGTGGCCGTTCAGTTCGTTGGCTTCAAACGCTTTGATCGTTTGAATGGCGTTGGTATTAACGAAGCCGCAGTCGATAGTTGTTCGGGTACCTGGCGTTTGCTGCTCGCAATGCTGGACAAGCAAATGCTTATCGCCGCCCAGAAGCGACAGCATCTTCGTTAGGTTCGCTCCGAGCGTGTACTGTTGCTCGAACGCGATAATTTGAGTTGCGAGAGAGTCGAAGTCTGTCTTCAACGCTCCTCTTCCGCCCACGGCGGCTTGAAGAGACCGGAAAGCAAACTCTAGTTGAGAGGCTTGGTTAGCAGCTATCCCGTTGAGGTTGTTTAGGGGCGCAGGCAAACCGCCCGGAGTTATGCCGGAGTGGCAAACAGGGAGCGCCGGGATTTCTGATTTGCCGTCGCGAAGGTTCAGGGCGTTGCGAACCCAAACCGCGCCCAATTCAAAACTGATCCAATTTCTCTTCACCGAGGCTGGGCTGATGAGATAAATGGCCCCAATACAACTGATCAAACCATCTTCAATCCTCTTCAGGAAATTCGAGCCAGCCGGGATGCTGGTTCCGTCAGAAGATACGAAGACATCAACAAAGCCGCTGAACTCGTCTTCCAGCGCCTGCTGTACCAAACGCGCAAGCGTGCTTTCCTCGTGAATGTGGGAAAGGAAGATCAGCTTTTCAGCCATCGGTGGCTCCCAATACGTATCTGTTAGTAGACGGACCTGCCGGTCCGTCTACGGTTAATAGTGCTGACGGGCCTGCCGGATCGTAGGTCTATGATTTGGCAAAAGCATACAAGAAACGCGGTCGTCTGCGGATGGTGATAGCACAGACAGTCGGGCTCGGTCGGCGGTGCCCATTGCGTTTGAGTAATCCAACGGCCGCCGGACGCGTGCAGGTGACTGCTTTGGGGCGCTGGATCTATGCGACCGCTTGTGGTCCAACTCGGCCATCCGTTCTTCTCACCCTCAAGCGATCGCACCGAGCGGCAAAAAACACTGGGGACGCTTCGCCGGTCCACCCCATCAGCTCCGCACGCAAACCACAGCCCCGATCCTCACAACGCAACAACGCGTAACTTGCCCCAGGGCATCAGCAAACGTAAACTCGCCGGGCCGCGCAAAAAAAGCGTGGCCGGGCTTGGAAACCCCGTGTTCAGATTCAACCCGTGACGCCGATCAGGCAGTCGCGCGCTGGCGTTCACCCCTACGGGCGGGCTTCGGTGGGTACGGCTTCGGCCGTGCCGGTCTTTGGTTGAATCTTCCGGTGTTTCCAGCCCGTCGTGTGCCCGCCCACCCCTCGCGGTGGGCGGTTCTCCCAAATTCACGACGAGGGGAAGACATGGTTCCACCGGATCAGTCCGTTCTCACCTTCAACGGCCACCGCGCCGTGCACCTCCCGCCATCTTCATGCTGCCCCATTGTTTGCCCCCACAGCGGAGGCACGCAATGATCGAATCCGATAACGATTACCGGAAAGGTGCCAAAGCCGCACGTCGGTTTCTGCTATGCAAGCAACGCGCATTGGAGGCGGGCCGCAAGTTTTGGCCGAAAGTCGTGCGCAAGCAGTTGGAAGCGTCCGTCCAGGCGCAGTCCGACGAATACAAGGCCGGTTTTACCGATGGGCTGGGCGCCTACGTGTTGAGCACGCTCGAAGGCGTGCCGGTCGATCAGGAACTTTGGGACATCCTGTGCGAACTGGCGTTTCCAGACGAGGCGGAGTGAGGCATGGTGCGGAACCCGGAAAGCGGGCCGTTGCCCGCATCTGAATCGTCAGCGGGCAACGAGTACCAGCGCGGCATGCTGGCCGGGCGGGAATTTCTGGTTGCGCTACGCGATAGCACGCTGCGTTACCGGCTGTTCGGGCCATCGGTGCTGCGCGCGGTGCTGGAGATGGACACGGTCGATCAGCCCAGGGGCTATCAAGACGGATTCCTGGATGCCATGGGCGCCTACATTCTGCAAACGCTAGCGGGGCGGGAACTGGATTTGGCGACTTGGAATCCGCGCAGCGTGGGGCGGGTTGGTAAACGGTGAGTTGGGTGGTGAAGGCTGGCCATCGCCCCGAGCGTGCACAGCGGCAGTAGCCACCACAAAACAAAACGCCGCGCAAATCAGCGCGGCGTTCTTGTTTGGAGCGTGCGCCGATTCGCAAAAATATGTACACAACGTCGTGACGCATCGAGAATGTGTTGCTCAATCGCTCGCTCGGATGGCAGGTGAACTAGCTTCGGTGATGTTCATAACACGCGACACCTTTCATACCGAGGAGATCACGCATGACTTGGGAGTACAGCCAGTCAATGGGAACCCTGTACCACAATGGCCACATTGTCGGCCAGGGTTATTCCGGCGCTAGCGAGGGCAAGAACAATCCATCAATGCAGGCCATCCGCATGGTTGGCCCAATTCCTGAAGGCGAATACACGATCGAGTCACCGCGTAATTCGGCACGTGTCGGCCCCTATGCCATGCCGCTGACTCCGCAATATGGAACGAACACATTTGGCCGGGATGCGTTCTATATCCATGGCGACAGTGTAAGCAGCCCAGGCTCGGCTTCCTCAGGATGTGTCATCTTGATCCGTACCGTGCGTGAACAAATCTGGTCGAGTGGCGACCGTACGTTGAGAGTTGTTCGATGAAGAGCAAATTCGCCCGCGGTCTGATTGCGCTGCTGTGCGCACCATTTCTTGCAACTGCCGCGTCGCCGATGACAACGCCGGAAGAGGTGGCGGCCGCTATTGACGCGGAGGGTGCGCAGACGTACCTCGCGTCGCTGGATGAGGCGAGCGCCGAACGCTTGTTCGCCAATATTCAAACCGGGCGGGCGAGCTGGGTTGCTCTAGCGCCCAAACTCGCTGTTGGAGCCGATGCCGCCAATGCTGAGGGATTGGGTATTGCACTGGCCTACGCGCTGCCGAAAAACTCTGCGGCAGTTCTGAACGCAGTTGCGGCTGCTGATGCTGGCACCCCCGCGCTGGCCGTCTCACGTGTTTGCGGCATGCCGTTCATTGAAGGGACGCCCAAGCAGTATCGTCAAAAAGCACTGCGCGCGGTTGCTGCTGCGAGGGGCGTCATGCCAAGCGTCAGGCAGCGATGCCTCCAGGCGTTGCGCACCGCGAAGCAGTAGCCACCACAAAACAAAAACGCCGCGCTGACTCAGCGCGGCGTTTTTGTTTGGAGCGTGCGACCGATTATTCAGCCAGCGCAGCGCGTGCAAACGCGATGGCTTGCTTCACCTGTTCCGGCGCTGTTCCGCCGATGTGGTTGCGCGAGGCGACCGAGCCTTCCAGCGTCAGCACGGCGTGCACATCGTCACTAATGAGGTCGGACTTGTCGCCCAGGCCGCAGATGTCACGCAGTTGTGCTACGGACAGGTCTGCCAGATCACAGCGCAGGTCGTCGCAGGCGCGCACGGCGTGGGCCACGGCTTCGTGTGCATCGCGGAAGGGCAGGCCTCGCTTGACCAGGTAGTCGGCCAGATCCGTGGCGGTGGCGTAGCCTTGCAGCGCAGCTGCACGCATGGCGTCGGCCTTGACGGTGATGCCCGGCACCATGTCGGCAAAGATGCGCAGCGTGTCGACCACGGTATCCACGGTGTCGAACAGCGGTTCCTTGTCTTCCTGGTTGTCCTTGTTGTACGCCAGCGGTTGACCCTTCATCAGCGTGAGCAGGCCGATCAGGTGGCCATTGACGCGGCCGGTTTTGCCGCGCGCCAGTTCGGGCACGTCGGGGTTTTTCTTCTGCGGCATGATCGAGCTGCCGGTGCAGAAGCGGTCCGCAATGTCGATAAAGCCCACACGCGGGCTCATCCACAGCACCAGCTCTTCAGAGAGGCGCGAGACGTGCGTCATGATGAGCGCGGCAGCGGCGCAGAATTCGATGGCGAAGTCGCGGTCGGACACGGCATCCAGCGAGTTGCGGCACACGCCGTCAAAGCCCAGTTGCTGCGCGACGAATTCGCGGTCGATCGGGTAGCTCGTGCCGGCAAGCGCCGCGGCGCCCAGTGGCAGGCGATTGACGCGCTTGCGGGCGTCCAGCATGCGCTCGGTGTCGCGGGTGAACATCTCGACGTAGGCCAGCAGGTGATGGCCGAACACCACCGGTTGCGCGACCTGCAAGTGCGTGAAGCCCGGGACGATGGTGTTGGTGTGCTGCTCGGCCAAGTCCAGCAGCGCGCCGCGCAGGGCCTTGAGCAGACCGACGATGTTGTCGATCTCGCTGCGCAGCCACAGGCGGATGTCGGTGGCGACCTGATCGTTGCGCGAGCGGCCCGTGTGGAGGCGTTTGCCGGCGTCGCCCGCCATGGCGGTCAGGCGCGCTTCGATGTTCAGGTGAACGTCTTCCAGGTCAAGCTTCCACTCGAACGTGCCGGCTTCGATCTCCTGGCGGATCTGCGCCATGCCCTTTTCGATGGCGGCGCGGTCTGCCTCGGCGATGATGCCCTGCTTGGCAAGCATGGCGGCGTGCGCGAGCGAGCCCTGGATATCGAACAGTGCGAGGCGCTTGTCGAAGAACACCGACGCGGTATAGCGCTTGACGAGATCGGACACCGGCTCGTTAAAGCGGGCGGACCACGCTTCGGCCTTCTTGGCGAGTTGGGAGGTCATGGGCGGACAGCTGGAGGAGTGCGGCCGGCGAGAGCGCCAGCCGCAAATTCAGGAAACCGCGATTATATCGCCCGCAGGGCCTTTCAGCCCCCGCGCCAGGGCCTGGCTACAGCGTGTTGTCGATCAGCGCGCCCTTGAAGACGACCGGCCCGGTCGGGCCCTCCGGGTTGGGCGAGCCGCCACGCGGCTCCACGCTGATGGCCAGGGCTGGCACTTGCCGCAACGGCTGCGCTACCGTCAGCCGCACGGCGCGCTGGTGCCCGATCACCCCAAGTGACTGAGGATGCCCGCCGGGCGGCAGCGCCCAGAGCTGCAAAGCCTGTTCAGTGTTGAGCGGCGTTGCATCCAGCCGCTTGAGCGATAGCGTGCCGGTGCGCGCATCCCAGGTGACGAGGACGGCCGCCTGTGCCTTCGCATCCTGCAGCACGGCCACAGCGTTGGCGACAGGCGCCTCGCGCAATTGCTGCGCCAGTCGCAGGTTCAGCCCGATCGCCACCGCCGCGATCACCGCCGCGGCTGCGGTGGCGCCGCGCCAGAAACCCGTGCCTTGCCAGAGCCGTTGCCAGAGGGTTTGCCGCGGCGGCGCCGGCTCGCGCCAGCCGAGTTGCACCTCAACGCGGCAGAGAATTTCCGGCAGCGGCGCCGTGGCCGGCTGGAGCGCCGGCAGGTCGGCCAGGTAGCGTTGCCAGCGTTCGACCGTGGCGCGCACGGCGTCGTCGTGGCGAATGATCTGCTCGAACCGGCGGCGTGCACCGGCGCGCAATGTGCCGACCGCATATTCAGCGGCCAGCTTGTCGACGAGATCGGGGTGGCGGCGCGGGTCCATCAGGGTGCTCCGAGGCATTCGCGCAGGCGGTCCAATCCGCGCCGCATCCAGGATTTGACAGTGCCCAGCGGCAGTGACAACGCTTGCGCCAGCTCGCTGTGCGACAGGTCTCGCAGATAGGCGAGCGATATGACTTCGCGCTGCTTCGGGTCCAGGCGCTTGAGGCATTCGGCCAGCGCGCGGGCTTGCTGGCCGGCCAGCGCGAGGTCGGCGGGGCCAGGGGCGTGGTCGGCCAGGACATCGGCGTAGGTGTCATCCAGCGGCACGGATTCCTGCACACGTTCGGCATGTTGCCGGCGCAGACAATCGAGTGCGCGGTTGCGCACGATGGTGCTCATCCACGTCATGGGGGCGGCCATGTGGGGGCGGTAATCACCGGCATGGCGCCAGATGTTGACGAAACTTTCTTGCAAGACGTCCTCGGCCCAGTCCTTCCTGACCAAGATACGCAGCGCGAGCCCAAACAGTTTCGGTGCGCAGCGCGTATATAGCGTGCGCAGGGCGTCGCGGTCACCCAAGCCGATGCGCTGTAGCAACGCCGCCAGCTCTTCCGCGTCGGCGCTTTGGGGGCGAGCTGCCGCGGCCGCCGTCGGCGGATCGGCGTCTTGCGCGGCGTGGTCGTCGGCGGTGCGCTGGAAGGTGAGCACGTGGGCAGCTTTTTGTGGACGGTTCTGCCCAAAGTGTAGGTAGAAACCGTGGTTGTGGGGGGAATTCACGTGAAAGGTGCTGAGGTATTTGCATCCAATTGGATGCGCCCTTCGTATAAGCGATCAGGCGCTGAACAAACGCCCGCGATTCGCATCACGCACCGCACGGGTCGCACTTTTCCCCACATCTGCAAGGAGACCGACGATGGACACAACTAAAGAGATGGATCAGTTGGAAAGTGACAGCCCGCGCATCGACGCGCGCCGCCGCGTGCTGCTGCGCGCGCCGGGGCTGATGGCGCTGGGCTCGCTGGCGGCGGTGTCGCTGGGGCAGTCGATGCCTGCCTGGGCCCAGTCCCAATCAGGCAGCGTGAAAGACGACGTCAATATTTTGAACGTGGCGCTGGGGCTGGAGTACCAAGCCATCGCCGCATATCAGGTGGGCGCGGAAAGCGGCCTGTTGCAAAAACCCGTGCTGGCGACGGCCGTGAAGTTCCAGGGCCACCACAAGGCACACGCGGCGGTGCTGGCGGGAACGGTGTCCAAGGTGGGTGGTACGCCGGTCATGGAAAAGAAGGTGGCGGAATACAACTTCCCGGTCAGCCAGCTCAAGACGCAGGCCGACGTGCTGCGTTTTGCCGCCGGGCTGGAAAAGGGCGCCACTTCGGCCTACCTGGGCGTGCTGCCGAATTTCTACACGCGCGACCTGACCAAGGCCGCCGCCAGCATCCTGGGCGACGAGGCAATGCATTGGGCGGTGCTGCTCTCGGTGCTGGGTGAAGACCCGGTGCCGGTGGCGTTCATCAGCTAAAAGGTTTGTTGGGCCGCCACACCGGCTGCTCGTTACGGTGTGGCGGTTTTTTTGTGCGCGTCGAATGCTTCGACGATGCAATCGAGCAAGGCCCGCACGCGCGCGGTCTTGTGCAGATCGGCGTGCGTGACGAGCCAGACGTCCTGCATGCTCCGGCGGTTTGGCAGCAAGCGCACCAGTTGCGGATACGCTTGCGCGCGGCGGCACACCAGCTCAGTGATCCCAATGCCTGCGGCCACCGCCTCTAATAGCGCCAGCGCCGAGTTGCTCTGCAAGACGACGCGCCCGCGCGTGATGGGCTCGCCGCAGAGGTCTTCCCACATCCACGGCACTTCATTGCGCGGATAGACCACCAGGTCGTGCCCCGCAAAGGCCGTCCCTTCTTCCGGCTCACCGCGCGCTGCGACGTAGCTCTGGCTCGCATAGATACCGGTTTCCATTTGGCCGATGCGCCGCGCGATGAGGTCTGGTGAATCCGGCCGCACCGTGCGCACGGCCACGTCGGCTTCGCGCTTGGTCAGGTTGGCAATGCTCTTGGACGCCATGCAGACGACGTCGATGCCCGGATGCCGCTGCCGCAGCTGCGCGATGGCCGGCAACACAAAGGTGGCTGCCATCGTGTCGGTCGTGGCCACTCGGATCGTGCCGGCGAGTTGGTCGTCGATGCCGGCCACGCGGCGCTCGATGGTGTGGGCAGCCTGCTCCATTGCTTCGGCCGGCCCGATCAGCGCTTCGCCGGCAGGTGTGAGCACCAGTGCGGCCGACGTTCGCAAGAAGAGCTTGGCCGATAGCTCGTCTTCCAGTGCGGCGATGCGGCGGCCCACCGTGGCCTGATCCACGCCCAGGCGCTGGGCCGCGCCGCGCAGCGTGCAAGTGCGCGCCACGGCCAGGAAGAAGCGTCCGTTGTCCCAGTTCACATCGGGCTCCTAATATTCGTAGATGAGTGATGCAAATTTGCAGCAATGCAATGCAAAAACGCTGCTTTTTTGCATGCGTTCTCCAGCCTACACTGGGCTGCATGAAATTGCCAAACGGTTCTGCCATGTCTTCATGCAACGCCCACACCATTGCTGCCGCTCCCCGGGGTAACTTGCAACCCGATCTCAGCCGATGGCGCCGTAACGCCACGCTGGGCATTCTCACGTCGGGCGTGTTCATGGCGGTGCTCGATACGACCGTGGTCAACGTGGCGCTCATCGCCATGCGCGACAGCCTGCACAGCAGCGTCGCAGAACTTGCCTGGATTGTTGATGCCTACACGCTGGCCTTTGCCGCCTTCATCCTCACAGGCGGTTTGCTGAGCGACCGCATTGGCGCGCGCACCGTGTTCATGGCGGGGATGGCGGTGTTCATCGTGGCCTCGGCCGGCTGTGGGCTGGCGCCTTCAGTGACCACGCTGATTGCCGTGCGCATCCTGCAGGGCGTGGGCGCGGCGATGTTTCTGCCGAGTTCGCTATCGCTCATTCGCAGCACGTTTGAAGACCCGCGCGAGCGCGCCTGGGCCATTGGCCTGTGGGGCGCCATCGTCGCAACTGCCGCGGCCGTGGGCCCGGCGCTGGGTGGCGTGCTGGTCGACACCTATGGCTGGCGCAGTGCCTTCCTGATCAACGTGCCGCTGGGCGTAGTCGGCATGCTGGGCACGTGGGTGATCGTGCGCCACGTGCAGCCTGCACGCGCCAAGCCGTTCGACTGGGCGGGGCAGGTGACGAGCGCCGTGATGCTCGCGGCGCTGTGTTTTGCCGCGATTGAATGGCCGGTGCGCGGCGCGCTATCGCCGTGGGTGTGGGGTACCGCGCTGTTGACGGTGGTGGCCGGGGCGCTGTTCGTCTTGGCCGAACGCCGGGCGCGTGCGCCGCTGGTGCCGCTGGCCTGGCTGGGGCATCGCACGCTGGGCGCGGTCAACGGCGTGGGGTTTCTGCTGAATTTCGGCTATTACGGTGCGTTGTTCGTGCTGAGCCTGCATTTGCAGAATGTCGAACACCTGAGCGCACGCCAGACCGGCCTGGTCATGCTGCCAATGGCGGTGAGCCTGTCGGCGGGCAACATCTTCGCGGGCAAGCTGATGGCGCGTTTTTCTACGCCGACGATGATGCTGAGTGGCCTCGTGATCGGCGCGGCAGGTTTGCTCGCCACGTCGGCTGCGCTGACTGGCCATGTGCACATCTGGGTGGTGAGCGCAACGATGATGGCTTACGGCGGCGGCACCGCGCTGGCGATCGCGCCCATGACGTCGACCATTCTGTCTGCGGCGCCGGGCGAGCTGGCCGGCACGGCGTCGGGCTTGCTCAACGCTGCGCGGCAGACCGGCAGTTTGCTGGGCGTGGCAGCGGCGGGCGCGGTCGTTACGGTGGTGCCTGGTCTGGCGCATGCCTCGCCGCTGGTGTTTGGCCTGATGACACTGTCGTACGCCGGCGCGATGGCGATGGCGTGGAT
This sequence comes from Ralstonia sp. Ralssp135, assembly GCF_047304345.1. Taxonomy (NCBI): domain Bacteria; kingdom Pseudomonadati; phylum Pseudomonadota; class Betaproteobacteria; order Burkholderiales; family Burkholderiaceae; genus Ralstonia; species Ralstonia sp. Ralssp135. Next base: position 78,099 of record NZ_JBGLYZ010000007.1, on the reverse strand, counting down.
CAGCCGTCGCCCGGCCGCCACCGCGCTGGCTGCCTGATCAGCCGCTATTGCGAAGGCCAGCCGCAATCCCGTTGATCGACAGATGGATGCCGCGCCGCACGCGTGCATCGTCACTGCCGGCCTTGCCTGAGCGGAAGCGCTTGAGCAGCTCGACCTGCAAGTGATTCAGCGGGTCGAGATACGGGAAGCGGTTTTTGATGGAGCGCGCCAGCAGCGGATTGTCGGCAAGGCGTTCCGACCGCCCCGTGATGGCTGCCAGCGTCTGCTCGGTCAACGTGAACTCCGCCGAGATGCGCGAGAACACCGCGTTACGCAGCTTGCGGTCATCGCACAACTGCGCGTAGCGCGACGCCACGTTCAGATCGGCCTTGGACAGCACCATGTCCATGTTCGAGAGCAGGTTCGCAAAGAACGGCCACTGCTTGTGCATACGCTTGAGCGTGGCCAGGCGCGCGGCGCGGGCCTTGGCATTTCCAGCGTCGTCGAGCCAGCGCTGCACCGCGCTGCCAAAGCCGAACCAGCCCGGCAGCAGCAGACGGCATTGGCCCCACGAGAAGCCCCACGGAATCGCACGCAGGTCTTCAATGCGGCGGTGTTTCTTGTCCATCAGCTTGCGCGAGGCCGGGCGTGAACCGAGGTTCAGGTCGGCAATCTCGGTGATCGGCGTGGTGGCGAAGAAGTAATCCTTGAAGCCTGGGGTTTCGTAGACGAGATTGCGGTACGCGGCGAAGGCGTTGTCCGAAAGCGCCTGCATGGCGGCTTCGAAATCTTCCAGGCCCTTCGGACGGTTGCGCGTGGGCAGCAGCGTCGCTTCCAGAGTGGCCGCGACGATGGTTTCCAGGTTGCGCCGGCCGATCTCAGGATTGGCGAACTTGCTCGAGATGATCTCGCCCTGCTCGGTCAGGCGGATCTGCCCGTTCACCGTGCCCGGGGGCTGCGACAGGATGGCCTGGTAGGTCGGGCCACCGCCTCGGCCGACCGTGCCGCCGCGGCCGTGGAACAGGCGCAGGCGCACGCCTTTGCGCTCGAACAGATCCACCAGCGCCAGCTCGGCCTTGTACAGCTCCCAGTTGGAGGTGAGGAAACCGCCGTCCTTGTTGGAATCCGAATAGCCGAGCATCACTTCCTGCTCGTTGCCCTGCGCCGCCAGCACGGCATCGAAGCCGGGCAGGGCAAGCAGGTCGCCCATGATCTCGGGGGCGTTGCGCAAGTCTTCGATGGTTTCGAACAGCGGGATCACCATCACGTCCAGCGCGGCGCCGCCGCCGCTGCCATTGGCGCCCGTGCGGAACATGCCGGCCTCCTTCTGCAGCAGCATCACTTCCAGCAAGTCCGACAGCGTCTCGGTGTGCGAAATGATGTAGTTGCGCACGATGCGATTGCCGTAGCGGGCACGCACTTCGCGGGCGGCGCGGAAGATGTCGATCTCCGACGTGGTCTGCTCGCTGTATGCGTGGAACGGCAGCGTCAGCACGCGCGGCTGTTGCAGCTCGCGCAGCAGCAGCGTGCGTTTGTCGGCCTCGGATAGCGCCGCATAGGCGCCTTCCACACCCGCAACCTTCAGCAACTCGGCGACGGTCGCTTCGTGTACGTCCGATACCTGACGCAGGTCGATCGATGACAGGTGGAAGCCGAACACATCAATCGCGCGCGCCAGCGATGCCAGTCGCGCATCGGCCAGCACTTCGCCGTGGTGCGCCGCCAAGGAGTCGATCACGATCTGGATGTCGGCACGCAGTTCTTCTGCGTTGTTGTAAGCCGGGGCGGGGCCGACGGCGTGGCGGCCTGCGTCTTCGCCGGTCAGCTCATGGCACGTGGCGGCCAGGCGCGCATAGACGCCAATCAGCGCACGGCGGTACGGCTCGTCCACGCGGTGTTCGGAATGGTCGGGCGAGCGCTCGGCCAGCGCTTGCAGCTCTGCGCTCACATCCACCAGCGACGTCGACATCGACAGCTCCGCACCCAGCGCGTGGATCTCTTCCAGGTACCACGCGAGGATCACGCTCGCCTGCTTGCGTGCGGCGTCGCGCAACGTCGTTGCCGTGACGAAGGGGTTACCGTCGCGGTCGCCGCCGATCCACGAGCCCATCTGGAAGAAGGGCGGCAGCGGTGCCGGTTCGCCGCGTGCGCCGCGACGCGGGAACGCGGTCGCGATGTCTTCTTCCAGTTCGCGGTACAGCGCGGGAATTTCGCGCAGGAAGGTGGTTTTGTAATACGACAGCGCGTTCTCGATCTCGTCAGCCACCATCAGACGCGTCGTGCGCAGCATGCGCGTTTGCCACAGCTTGGTGACATGGGCGCGCAGCAGCGCGGTGTTGCGCTCGCGCTCGCGCGTGGTGAGCGGTGCATCGCGTTCAGCCAGCAAGCGGGCGATTTCGCGTTGTGCGTCGAGCGTGCTCTTGCGCTGCACCTCCGTCGGGTGGGCGGTCAGCACCGGCACGATCAGCGCGGTTTCGAAGAATCGGCGCAGCACGTCGCCCGACAGCCCTTCATCCGCGGCCGACAGCAGCGCGCGCATCAGGCTGCCCGGCTGCGGCGGCGATCCGGCCAGCGCATGCACGCGGCGGCGGCGATTGTGGTGCTGGTCTTCAGCGATGTTCGCCAGGTGCGAGAAATAGCTGAAGGCGCGCACCACCGACGTGGTTTGGTCGCGCGAGAGCGTTTTCAGCAGCCGGTCGAGATCCTGCTCGGCTTGACGGTCACCGTCGCGGCGAAAGCGCACGGCAGTCTGCCGGATGGTTTCAACCGTTTCGAAGACGGTGCCGCCTTCCTGGTCACGCAGCACGTCGCCCAGCAGGCGCCCGAGGAAGCGGATGTCTTCCTTCAGCGGCTGATCCTTGGCCGCGGCGCTGCCCGACGAGCGTCGGGAAGTGGGGCCGAGTGATGCGCCGTTGGCTTCGTCCGCGCCATTGGCCTTTGCCACTGGTTTGGCGACGGGTTTGGCAGCCTTGATGGACCTGGGGGTCTTGCTGGTCTTGGCGGGGGCGGCCGAAGCCTTGCGGGCGGTGGTCGCGCGCGAGGAAGCGCGGCGCGCGGCGGGCTGCGTCATGGTGTCTCCTAGGTTGGGTAGGTAAGGTGCCTGAACGGCCCTCTTTTCTGCATCACTTCAACGTGATAGCCGGACTGTCGCGAAAAAGCTGCGTGCTACCATTGCCGCATGTCTTCCAACGTCCACCCGACTTCCCGTCAATCCCAGCTTGTAACGACTCCTGCAGCCCAGGCGCCGACCAAGCTGGTCATTGCCTCGCGCGAAAGCCGGCTTGCCCTCTGGCAAGCCGAACACGTGCGTGCTGCATTGCAAAAATACTATCCCGCGTGCGACGTGTCCATCCTTGGAATGACCACGCGCGGCGACCAGATTCTCGACCGCTCCCTCGCGAAGGTGGGGGGCAAAGGTTTGTTTGTTAAGGAACTGGAAGTCGCCTTGGCCGAGGGGCGTGCCGATCTCGCCGTGCATTCGCTCAAGGATGTGCCGATGGAATTGCCCGAAGGCTTTGCGCTGTCGGCCATCCTTGAACGCGAAGATCCGCGCGATGCCTTTGTTTCCAACGACTACGCCGATCTGGCCTCGCTGCCGGCAGGCGCCGTCGTGGGCACGTCCAGTCTGCGCCGCGAGGCTTCGCTGCGGGCGCGCTTCCCACATCTGGTCATCCAGCCGCTGCGGGGCAACCTCGATACGCGCCTCGGCAAGCTTGATCGTGGCGACTACGCTGCCATCATCCTGGCCGCTGCCGGGCTTAAGCGCCTGGGGCTGGCTGATCGCATCCGCTCGACCATCGCGCCGGAAGAATCGCTGCCAGCAGCAGGGCAGGGCGCGCTCGGCATCGAGATTCGCGCCGATCGCGCAGACGTGCGAGCGTGTCTTGCGCCGCTGCACGATGAGCCCACAGCGCTGGCCGTGACTGCTGAGCGTGCTGTTTCGCGCATTCTCGGCGGTTCCTGCCAAGTGCCGTTGGCCTCGTTTGCGCAGTGGTCGGATGCCGGCGCGCTGCGCCTGCGCGCCTTTGTCGCTTCGCAGGACGGTACCCGCAAACTTGCCGCGGATGGCGAAACCACGCCATCCACGCTGGCTGACGCCGACGCATTGGGCGTGCGCGTCGCCCAGCAAATGCTGGCCGGCGGTGCACGCGACATCCTTGCCATGCTGGGCGCCGACGCCCCTCCCGCTACCTAACTTCCACGGCTCGCCATGGACGACCACTTGCCACTGCGCTTGTCACCATCGTCGCCCGCATCCAGCACGCCGCCTGTTCAACCGGCAACACCGCCCGTGGTGGTGGTCACGCGTCCGCGTGCGCAGGCGCCCATGCTGGTGGCGGCGCTTGAGCGCCACGGCCTGCGTACGCATCAGTTTCCGCTGCTCGACATTGCGCCGACACCCAATCTCGACGACTTGCGTGCCGCGCTGGGCGACCCTTCGCGCTATGCGCTGGTCGTGTTCGTCAGCCCTAACGCCGTGCAGCAGGCATTTGCCGCCATGCCGGAAGGGTTCCGCTGGCCGCAGGAAGTGCCTGTGGCGGTGGTGGGCCCCGCGAGCGCACTGGCGCTTGCCCAGCACGGCGTTGCGCCGCCCGCGCACCGTGTGATCCAGCCTGACACGCATGCCGACGACGCTCGCCAGGATTCCGAAGCGCTGTACGCGCGGCTGGATGTGCCCGCGTTGAGCGGCCGTGAAGTTCTGATCGTGCGCGGCAATGGCGGCCGCGAATGGCTGGCAGATCAACTTCGCGAAGCCGGCGCATCGGTCCGTACGGTGGAAGCCTATCGCCGCAGCGTGCCGGTGCCCGATGCCGCGGCGTGGCTCGCCTTGCGTGCCGTGCTTTCGGCCCGCCACGCCTGGACGCTCACCAGCTCCGAGGCCGTCCGCAATCTCGATGAGCTGGCCCGTGCCAATCTGTTGCCCGCCGATCTGGATACGCTGCACGGCGCGCCATGCTTTGCTTCGCACGCCCGCATCGTCGAACAGGCCAAATCGCTGGGCTTTCGCGACGTGACGCTCACCGGCGCCGGCGACGACCGGCTCCTCGCCAGCGTGCTCGCGTGGGCCGGGCCGGTATCGGCACCCGAGCAAGCCCCGGCAAAGGCGTCAGCTGAATCAAACCCGTCTACTTCTTCTTCCACTGTGACGCAGACTCCCGTTCCCTCGGCGGCTCCCGCTTCTGCCCCTGCTTCGACGCCAGCGCCCGCATCTGCGGAAGCCAAGCCGAGCCCAGTGCCTGCGCCTGCTGCTCCGCCGGCTGCGTTTGCGCCCACCATGACGGTCAACCATGCGCCGCGCCGTGGCGGTTGGCTGATCTGGGTGGCGCTGGTTGCGGTCGTGGCGGCCGTGGCCGCACTGCAGGTGCGCAATGAGCGCCTGGCACGCGAGATCCGTCAGCATGCCCAGACAAACGAAGCGCTGGCGCAGGAGATGCGCGTGCTGTCGCGCGCGGATCAGGATTCGGTTTCCCAGCTGCAACAGAAATTCGGCGCGCTGGATGCCCGCACCGCTGAAACGCGCGATCGCCAAGCCGCGCTGGAGCAGGCCAACCAAGACCTTCTGCGCAACCGCGATGACTGGCAGCGCGCCGAGATCCAGCGTTCGCTGGAGGTCACGGCTGAGCAACTGCAACTGACCGGCAATGTCGCCGGTGCCCTGGCTGCGCTGCAAACGGTCGACGCGCGCCTGGCCACGCTCGACAAACCGCAGTTCAACGCCGTGCGCCGGGCGGTATCGCGCGATATGGCCAAGCTCAAGGCGATGCCGTCGTTCGATCTGGCGGGTGCGGCGCTGCGGTTGGATGACGCCATCAACGCTGTAGACACGCTGCCGCTCATCTCGTCGGCCCAGCCGCTCGAGGCGGAACAGGCTGCGCAGGCGCCGCATGCTGCCGTGAAACCCACGAAGAATGCCAAGGCGCACGCTGCGGCTGCGTCAGCCCCGGTTGCATCGACGCCGCCAAACGCCGGATGGTCGGCGGGCGTGCGCGCCTGGTGGGGCCGCCTGTGGAACGACGTGCGCGGCGAATTGGGCCAAATCGTACAGGTGCGCCGCGTCGATCAGACCGAGGCGCTGCTGCTCTCTTCCGACCAAGCGTGGTTCCTGCGCGAAAACCTCAAGCTGCGCCTGATGAATGCGCGCCTGGCGTTGCTCTCGCGTAATGACGCTGTGTTCCGTGCCGACCTAGGGCGTGCCGATACGCTGCTCGCGCGCTACTTCGATACGCAGTCTTCGCGCGTGACCACGGTGCAGAATCAACTGTCGCAGGTGCGCGCGACGGCCGGCACGCTGCAGGTGCCGACGCTGGCTGACAGCCTTGCCGCCGTGCGCGGTTCGGGCAAGGAGTGAGCATGCGCTGGGTATTCTGGGTCGCGCTCCTGTTTGCCGCCGCCGTTGGGCTGGCGTTGTTCACTGAACTCAACTTGAGCAACGTCGTGCTGTTCTACCCGCCGTACCGGGTCGAGATGTCGCTCAATTTCGTGCTGGCTGCGTTGCTGGCGACGTTCGTGGTGCTGCATCTTGTGATGCGCCTTTTCCACCATGTGGCCGGCATGCCGGCGCGTGCTGCCGCGTATCGCGAGCGCAACCGCATCCTGAAGGCATCGGCCGCGTTGCGCGAAGCAATGGAGAGCTTGTTTGCCGGCCGCTTCGGCCATGCGGAACGCCAGGCACGCGAAGCCCAGGCCTGGGAGCCGCAGCGCGAGACGGCCGCGCTGATCGGCGCCCGTGCCGCACACCGCATGCAGGAGACCGAGCGCCGCGACGCCTGGATGGCCGAAGTGTCGTCGCCCGATCGTGAGCAGGCGAAGCTTGTGTCGATGGCCGAATTGCTGGTCGACGCACGCGATGCGGAAGGTGCGCTGGAGAAGATCGCGCAACTGCAATCGCAGGGCTCGAGGCAGATTCAGGCGCAACGTATTGCCCTGCGTGCGCATCAGCATCTGAAGAATTGGAGCGAGGTGCTGCGCCTCACGCGCGCCCTGGAAAAGCGCAACGCCATCCATTCCGTGCTGGCCGCGCGTCTCAAGCAGATGGCGTGCGAAACGCTGCTGGCCGAGCGCCGCCACGATGCCGATGCGCTGAATAGCTTCTGGCGCGAACTGACCACGGAAGAACGCCGCTCGCCGCGCATTGCCTCACAGGCGGCGCTGTATTTCGCGCAGCTTGGCCGCACCGATGACGCCAAGCGCGTTGTTGAAGATGGCCTGAAGACGCATTGGGATAGCCGCCTGATCCGCCGCTACGCCGATTGCGCAGTGCCGGGCAAGGCCCTGCCGCTGATCCAGCAAGCCGAGAAATGGCTCGCCCAGCATCCGGTGGATGCCGACCTGTTCTACACGCTCGGCATGCTGTGCTTCAAGGAGCAGCTCTGGGGCAAGGCGCAGTCGAACCTGGAGTCGGCATTGAAGTATGCCGATGCGGATCACTCTGGCAACCTGCGCGCCCATGCGCATCTGGCGCTTGCACAGATGTTCGAGCAGACCGAGCGCATGGAAGACGCGCAACGCCACTACCGGCAAAGCGCATTGCTTGCCGTGAAATGAAAAAGGCCGGGGTGACCCCGGCCTTTTTTCTTGGCGGTGACAGCGCCTATTTGTTCACCATCCGTGCTGGTACGGAAAGCGTTAGGATCGCGCCCAGCACCATCGACGCGGCCAGCATGTACATGCCCGAATCGGTGCTCTGCGTGGCGTCTTTCAGCCAGCCGACGGCGTAGGGGCTCAGGAAGCCCGCAAGGTTGCCCAGCGAATTGATGAGCGCAATGCCAGCGGCGGCGCCCGTGCCGGCCAGGAACGCAGTCGGCAGGCTCCAGAACAGTGGCAACGTGGTCAGGATGCCCATGGTGCCGAGTGTGAGGGCGGCCATGGCCAGCGTGGTGTCGGTGTGCCACACGGCCGACAGCACGAGCCCGATTGCCCCCACCACCGCGGGAATCGCGATGTGCCAGCGGCGCTCACGCAGGCGGTCGGCGCTGCGGGCTACCAAGACCATGGCGACGACCGCCGCGCCGTACGGAATCGCCGTCAGCAAGCCCACCGAGAACGGATCGGCCACACCGGTCTGTTTGATCAGTGTCGGCAGCCAGAAGCTGACGCCATACAGGCCCATCACGAAGGTGAAGTAGATCAGGCTCATCAGCCACACGCGCGGGCTGGCCATGACGGTGCGGATGGGCGGGTCTTCCTTCTCGGCGTCTTCGGCGGCGATGTTGCGGGCGAGCAGCGCTTTCTCTTCGTCCGTCAGCCACTTCGCGTGGCTGATGCGGTCGTCCAGATAGGCCAGCACAAAGATACCGACGATGATCGAGGGGATGCCTTCGATCAGGAACATCCACTGCCAGCCGGCCAGGCCGTAGACGCCGCTAAACGCCTTCATCGCCCAACCCGAGATGGGGCCCCCGATCACGCCCGACAGCGCAATCGCCGTCATGAAGAAGGTGGTGGTGCGCCCGCGCCGCTGCGCCGGATACCAGTACGTGAGGTACAGGATGATGCCCGGGAAGAAGCCGGCCTCTGCCAGGCCCAGCAGAAAGCGCATCACGTAGAACATGGCCGGCGTGGTCACGAACATCATGGCCGCCGAGATGATGCCCCACGAGATCATGATCCGCGCGATCCAGATGCGCGCGCCCACGCGGTGCAGGATCACATTGCTCGGCACTTCAAAAAGGAAGTAGCCGATGAAGAAGATGCCCGCGCCCAGACCGTAGATGGTCTCGCTGAACTTGAGATCGTTGAGCATCTGCAGCTTGGCAAAGCCCACGTTGACGCGATCGAGATACGCGACCACGTAACACAGCAGCAGGAACGGAACGAGACGCCACGTCACCTTGCGGTAAGTAGCTTCTTCAAATGCGCTTGTGGACTGTGGCGGCAGCGTGCCTGCGCCGCCAACCGGTGAGGTGGGAGGGGTGGTGATGGCCATCGGGTCTCCAGAGTTATTGTGAGTTCAGGCCGAGTGCTCCTCGTTACCTACCTCGGCCTGGAAAACCGCCACAGCATTCTGCGCTTCTCAGGCGGGCGCGCCAAGACGCCCGCCGGCAGGGTTTATACGCAGCGCCCGCCGTCCACTTCCAAACACGTGCCGGTAATGAACTCCGCTTCGTCCGACGCCAGATACAGGCATGCGTTAGCCACATCCTGCGGCGTGGAAAGCCGCCCCATCGGGATCGTCGCCAGGAAGCGCGCGCGGTTCTCGGGGGTATCGGGTACGCCCATGAACTGCTCGATGAGGCCCGTGGCGCCCATCACCGGGTTCACGCAGTTCACGCGGATCTTGTCGGGGCCAAGCTCCGCCGCCATCGCCTTGCTGGCCGTGATGACGGCGCCCTTGCTGGCGTTGTACCAGACGAGCCCCGGCCGCGGCCGGATGCCCGCGGTGGACGCCACGTTGACGAACACGCCGCCGCCGCGCTCACGGAAGTGCGGGACGATGTGATGCGCGGTCCAGTAAATGCTCTTCACGTTGACGGCCATCACGCGGTCGAACTCATCTTCGGTGATCTGCAACAGCGGCTTGTTCTTGTGCGTGGTGCCGGCATTGTTCACTACGATGTGCAGATCGCCATAGCGCGCCAGCGTGGCGCCCAGCAGCTTGGCGACGGAGTCACCATTCGACACGTCGGCGTGCACGAAATGCGCATCGCCGCCGGCCACGCGAATGGCGCTGGCCACGCGTTCGCCGGCCTCCGCATTCAAGTCATTGACGACGACGCGCGCACCTTCGCGGGCAAAGGTGTTGGCGATGCCCTCTCCAAAACCCGAACCTGCGCCTGTGACGATGGCGATTTTGCCGGCAAGCCGCATGGTGTCTCCTCGTGTTGTGGGTGGATGTTGCGTTGCGCCTTAACCGTGACGGATGGCGATGGTCTTGAGCGTGGTGAAACCGTAGAGCGCTTCAAAGCCCTTTTCGCGCCCGTGGCCCGATTGGCCCGTTCCGCCGAAGGGCAGTTCAACGCCGCCGCCTGCGCCGTAATTGTTGATGAAGACCTGGCCGGCTCTGAGTTTGCGTGCGAGGCGCATCTGGCGGCCACCGTCGTTCGTCCACACGCCAGCTACCAGGCCGTACGGTGTGCCGTTGGCCAGGGCCAGCGCTTCAGCTTCGGTATCGAATGGCATGGCGGCCAGCAGCGGGCCGAACACTTCCTGCTGTGCGAGGCGGTGCGTGTGCGGTACATCACGCAGCAGCATCGGTGCCTGGTAGTAGCCGGTCTCGGGTGCCTCGGGCACCACCTGGCCCTGCGCCATCACCGGAATGTTGGCGTGCTGCGCATCCGAGACGAAATCCCATACGCGTTGCTGCTGCTTGGGGTTGATGAGCGGGCCGCAATCCAGATCCAGCGACGAGGGGCCGACCCGGATGGATTCAAACACCATGGCCAACCGGTCCAGCATCGCCTCGTAAACGCTGCGCTCGATCAGTACACGGCTGCCGGCAGAGCACGTCTGCCCGGCGTTCTGGATGATGCCGTTCACCACGGCCGGAATGGCGGCTTCCAGATCGGCGTCGGCAAACACGATCTGCGGAGATTTGCCGCCAAGTTCCAGCGTCACGGGCACGTGGTTTTCCGCGGCCGCTCGCACAACGGCTTTGCCCGTTTCCGGTGACCCTGTGAACGACACATGATTGATCCCGGGATGCGCCGCTAGTGCCGCACCTGCTTCGTGGCCATAGCCGGTCACGATATTGAGTGCGCCATCGGGCAAGCCTGCCTCGGCGGCCAGCTCGGCCACGCGCAGGATCGACAGGCACGCGTCTTCCGCCGGCTTGACCACGCACGCGTTGCCTGCCGCCAATGCAGCGCCCACGCTGCGCCCGAAGATCTGCATCGGGTAGTTCCACGGGATGATGTGCGCCGTTACGCCATGGGGCTCGCGCACGGTCAGCACGGTGGTATCGGCCGGGTAGGGGATGGTTTGCCCGTGCAGCTTGTCGGCCGCACCGGCGTAGAACTCGAAGTAGCGGGCCACGGCGCGGGCGTCGGCGCGCGCCTGGCGCATGGGCTTGCCGGTGTCGCGGGCTTCCAGGCGGGCCAGCTCTTCTTCGTGATCGGCCAGGCGCAGGGCCACGCGCATGAGCAAGCGGCCGCGCTCGGCGGGTGCCAACTGGCCCCAGACGCCCTCGAACGCACGCCGCGCCGCATGCACAGCCACGCTGATGTCGGTGGCGTTGCCGCGCGCAATCTCGGCAAAGGATTGGCCGTCGGACGGATCGAACACCTTGATGCGCATCCCCGAGTCGGGCGACATCAGACGGTTGGCGATGAAGTGCTGGGCATGCATGGGGGGTTCCTGCAAAAGATCGGCAACGCACGATTTTCGCACGGGCGCGGCGTTGTCAGGGGAAGCGGCCGGGTGTCAGGAGCTATAATGCCCGCCGACAGTTTTTCACGCTTCTTTCTAACCATTTGCGTCGCGTTTTTACGCACTTCGCGCATTCCGGAGCATTTCCATGAGCTTCAACAACGTCTCGCCGGGCAAGGACATCCCCAACGACTTCAACGTCATCATCGAGATCCCGGCGCAAAGCGACCCGGTCAAGTACGAAGCCGACAAGGAAACCGGTCTGCTGTTCGTGGACCGCTTCGTTGGTACCGGCATGCGCTACCCGGCTAACTACGGCTTCATCCCGCAGACGCTTTCGGGCGACGGTGACCCGGTCGACGTTCTGGTCGTCACGCCGTTCCCGCTCATCCACGGTTGCGTGGTGCGCTGCCGTGCCCTGGGCATGCTCAAGATGACGGACGAGTCCGGCGTGGATGCCAAGCTGGTTGCCGTGCCTGTCAACAAGCTGAGCCCAGCCACGGCCCACATGACCGACCTGTCGGACATCGGCCAAAACCTGCTGGACCAGATCAAGCACTTCTTTGAGCACTACAAGGCGCTGGAAGCCGGCAAGTGGGTCAAGGTCGAAGGCTGGGGCGGCATTGAAGAAGCCCACAAGGAAATCGCCGACGGCGTTGCCAACTATAAGAAGTAAGCGATTTCAGGATTTTGCCGTACGGCATGTCTGACAAATCCCGGCCTCTGGATGGAGCGCCGGGATTTTTTCTTTGCGAAGCGGTCATCAGCGCAGCACGCGGAGATTTGTCGACTCGCGTCCGGTCGCCATTTGCGCCCGGGACAGGGCTGCAGTATGCATTCTGTGATATTTTTCACGAATTTCGCATACTTACCGCCCGGTAGTTCTGCTACACAGAGATTTAAGAAACGCTCATTTGCCCACCGGAAACGGCCCCTCTAGACTCCCCGTCAAGTTTGACTCCAACCCTTGGTACTGCGATGTTGAACAAGACTGTTGTCGTTCCCGTGCTTTCCGCTGTGGCCATGGCCGCATTCACTGTGTGGGCGCTGCTGGTTGGGCCGCCGGACGCTGCCCACGCTGGCGAGCGTGCCGTCGCATCGGCTCCTGTGGCGGTGGATTCAAGCACTGCACACTGCGTGATCGCTCACCAGAAGCCTGCCGCGCCCTAAGTTTCACCTCCGCGTCCGCCATTCGTGCGGACGCTGTCTTTCCCGCCTCCGCTGTTTTCTCCTGTTAATCCGATTCTGGTCGCTGCCTGAAGGGCGAGCGGCCTGTCAGTTCGTCGAGATACGCTTCCATACCGGCCGTTTCGCGGTCGAGGAACCTGCTCACTGCATCGGCAAATGCCGGGTGTGCGAGCCAGTGTGCCGACAGCGTCGCAACGGGCTCGAAGCCGCGCGCCATCTTGTGCTCGCCTTGCGCGCCACCTTCGAACGTGCGGATGCCGTGCGTGATGCAGTACGTCAGCGGCTGGTAATACGCCGTCTCGAAGTGCAGGCAAGGGTGGTGCTCGATCGCGCCCCAGTAGCGGCCGTACATGACCGACGCTTCGGGCCGTGTGTCGACTACCAGCAGCGCGCTGGCGATGTCATTGCCGTTGCGCGAGGCGACCACTAGCAGCAGGTTTTCCGGCATCGTCTGGCCGATCTGGCGGAAGAACTCCAGGTTCAGATACGGCGACGAGTGATGCTCGCGGTAGGTGGTGCGATAGCAGCGGTGGAAGAAGCGCCAGTCAACGTCTGTCGCCGCTGCGCCAGGCACGTGGCGGAACGTAATGCCCGCGTCGTGCACGCGGCGGCGCTCGGCGCGGATATTCTTGCGCTTCTTCTGTTCCAGCGCGGCCAGAAAGTCGTCGAAGCTGGCAAAGCCCGGATTGCACCAGTGGAATTGCACCCCTTGCCGCAGCAGCATGCCTGCCGCACGCATTTGCTCGGCCTCGCTGGCGGTGGGAAAGAGCACATGCAGCGATGACAACTCGCTCTGCCGCGCAACCGCCAGTAACGTGTCGAGCAGCGCCGCGCGCGCAGCCGCATCCCGCGCCAGCAACCGCGCACCCTGTACCGGCGTAAACGGCACGGCCGACAGCCATTTCGGGTAGTACTCCAGCCCATGCTGCGCGTATGCATTGGCCCACGCCCAGTCGAAGACGTACTCGCCATAGGAGTGGCCCTTCACATACAGCGGTACGGCCGCAGCGAGCACTTCGCCATCGGGGCCGTCTTCCCACAGCGTCAGGTATTGCGGCGACCAGCCGGTGTCAGGCGATGCGCTGCCGCTCTCATGCAGGGCGTGCAGGAAATCGAAACGCAGGAAGGGCGTCGCCTCGGGCTGCAGGGCGAGCAGGGCGTCCCACGCCTCGCGGCCGATGTCGCGCAGATCGGTCACAAGTCGCATGCGATAATTGGTCAATTCGTGCCGCGAACCAGCGCGCGCTTGGGGCTCGGGAACAAGGGGGCGAGAGGTCATGCCGCCGATTCTAATTCCAGCTTCGAATGCCGCGCTTGCAATCCACATTGCCCCCATGACCGTCTCTGTCGCTCTCGCCCAGATCAACTGCACCGTCGGCGATTTCGCCGGCAATGCTGCCCGCATCGTCGCCGCCGCGCGCGAAGCGCACCAGGCTGGTGCGCGCATTCTGCTCACGCCGGAACTGTCGCTCACGGGCTATCCGCCCGAAGACCTGCTGCTGCGCCCGGCCTTTATCGATGCCAGCGCGCGCGCTCTCGATGCGCTTATTGCCGAGCTGGCGGTCTTCCCCGGTTTGCACGTGCTGATCGGGCACCCGCAACTCTCGCTGGAAGCCCCGGCGCCCGGCCTGTTGCCCAAGCCCACGAACAGCGCCACAGTGGCCGCGGACGGCCGCGTGGTCGGCCGGTACAACAAGCTGGAACTGCCCAATAACGAGGTTTTTGACGAGAAGCGCTACTTCCAGCCCGGCACCGAGCCCTTTGTGTTCGAAGTGGACGGCACGCGCTTCGGCATCGTCATCTGTGAAGACGCCTGGTATGCCACAGCCACGGCCTATGCCAAGGCTGCCGGTGCGCAGGTGGTGCTGATCCCCAACGCTTCGCCGTATCACCTCGACAAGGAAGACCTGCGCGAGCGGATCATCGGTGACCGCGTGAAGGAATCGGGCTTGCCGCATGTCTATGCGAACCTGGTCGGCGGGCAGGATGAGCTCGTCTTCGATGGCGGCTCGTTCGTGCTCGATGCCGAAGGCAACGTCGTCGTGAGGATGGGGCAGTTTGTGGAGGGCGTCGGCTACGCGCAGTTCGATGGCGGACGCGCGCTGCCGGGCACGATCGTGCCGGAGCCTTCGCTTGAAGCCCAGGTGTACGAGGCGCTCAAGCTGGGCGTGCGCGATTACCTCGGCAAGAACGGCTTCCCGGGCGCGATCATCGGCTTGTCGGGCGGCGTCGATTCGGCGTTGGTGCTGGCGATTGCCGTCGATGCGCTCGGCGCGGATCGCGTGCGCGCGGTGATGATGCCCTCGCGTTACACCGCAGATATCTCGTGGGTCGATGCGCGCGACATGGCGGCCCGCCTGGGCGTGCAGTACGACGAAATCGCCATCAGCCCGATGTTCGATGCATTCAAGGGCGCGTTGGCGGAGGAGTTCCGCGGGCTGCCCGAAGATGCGACGGAAGAAAACATCCAGGCGCGCATTCGCGGCACGCTGCTGATGGCGCTGTCCAACAAGAGCGGCCGCATCGTGCTGACGACCGGCAACAAGAGCGAAATGGCGGTCGGCTACTGCACGTTGTACGGTGACATGGCCGGTGGTTTTGCCGTCATCAAGGACATCTTCAAGACGCTGGTCTACCGGCTGTGCCGCTATCGCAATACGTTGTCGGAAGTGATTCCCGAGCGCATCCTGACTCGTGCGCCGTCGGCCGAGCTGCGCGAGAACCAGACCGATCAGGACAGCCTGCCCGAATACGATGCGCTCGACGCCGTCGTGCAGCGCTACATGGAGCAGAACCAGCCGGTGGCCGACATCATTGCTGCGGGGTTTGCCGAGGCCGACGTGCAGAAGATCGTGCGCCTCATCAAGATCAACGAGTACAAGCGGCGTCAGGCGCCAGTGGGCATTCGCGTGACGCAGCGGGCGTTCGGGCGCGACTGGCGGTATCCGATTACGTCGCGCTTCAAAGAGTAAGCCGCCGTCATGCTCGACTACTACGCCAAGCGCGCCCCCGAATACGAACGCATCTATGCAAAGCCGGAACGGCAGGGCGATCTGGCGTGGTTGAAGGCGCGTGTGCGCGATCTGACGCGCGGTGCGCGGGTACTGGATCTGGCATGCGGCACCGGTTTCTGGACCGAGGCGATGACGGACGCGCGCAGCATCGTCGGCGCGGATTTCAACGACACCGTGCTGCGCATCGCGAGCGGCAAGGGCATCCCCGGAGCGTCGTTTGTGCGCGCCGACAATGACGCGCTACCGTTTGCGCCGGCAACATTTGACGTGATGACGGCAGGTTGCTGGTGGTCGCATGTGCCGCTTCAGGACTTGCGCCAGCACGTCGAAGGGCTGCACCGCGCGCTCGGGCCCGGCGTGCGTGTCCTGTGGTTCGATAACCAGTATGTGTTCGGCTCAAGCACGCCCATCGCCTACAACGACGAACATGGCAACACGTGGCAGCGCCGCCCCCTGCGCGACGGCAGCGAGCACGATGTGCTGAAGAACTTTCCCGACGATCCGACGCTGCTGCAGACCCTGTCCGGCATCGCCCAGGATGTGCGCATTAACCGGCTCCAGTATTATTGGACGCTTGAATACTTCACCAACTAGTGAGCGAGACACCATGAAACAAATCACCGCCATCATCAAGCCCTTCAAACTGGACGAAGTGCGCGAGTCGCTCGCCGACGTGGGGGTGACCGGCCTGACCGTCACCGAGGTCAAGGGCTTTGGCCGCCAGAAGGGCCACACCGAGCTGTATCGCGGTGCGGAATACGTGGTCGACTTCCTGCCGAAGATCAAGATCGAGGTGGTGGTGGCCGAGAGCCAGGTCGAAAACGTGATCGACACCATCGTCAAGGCCGCCAAGACCGGCAAGATCGGCGACGGCAAGATTTTCGTGATGCCGGTGGAGCAGGTGATTCGCATCCGCACTGGCGAGAAGGACGAAGCAGCGGTCTGACGCCGTTGTCTGTGGCCGGCGCGCTCGCGCCGGTCAGCGCTGATCAACGCGGCAGGGTAATGTTCCAGCGCAGCGTCGCCAGCCGCCCGATCACGATCGCCAGCGTGGCGATCACCACGGACACGCTCGGAAGCAAGTCCGTGTGCGTCAGCCCGACGTAAAGGAAGCACCCGACAAACGCGCACGTTGCGTACGGGTGATTGTCCCGCAGCAGCATGGGCACTTCATTGCAGACTACGTCGCGCAGCAAGCCGCCAAAGGCCGCCGTGATTACGCCCATCATCACCGACACGAAGACCGGGACGCCCGCATCGAGCGCCAGTTGCGTGCCCAGCACGCCAAAGAGCCCCATGCCGATGGCGTCGGCCACGATCAGCACGCGATCAGACACCAGTTGGCTGACCAGCCGGATCACCCAGTTGGCGAACAGGCTCATCACGAACAGCGCAAGCAGGTATTGCTCGTGCTCGATCCAGTAGAAGGGCCGTCGATCCAGCAGCAGATCGCGCAGCGTGCCGCCGCCGAACGCGGTCAAGAACGCGACGATGAACGCGCCCACGGCGTCGAGCCGGCGCCGTTTGGCCTCGGCCAGCCCAGAGATGGCAAACGAGAAGACCGCGAGGATCTCCACCCAGTGCATCACCAGCTGCAGGCGGGTCACGTGCATATGCGTGTTGTTCTTGTTGTGAGCCGTTGAATGGGCGGACTGCGCTTCAGGAGCCGTGCGGCTGGCGCAGCAGCACCAGCACCGCGCCAGCGCCCCCGGCCGTGTTGCGCGGCTCGACAAAAGCGATCACTTCTTCCTTCTGCACCAGCCACGAGCGCACCTTGCCCTTGAGCACGGGCGTTTTGTCGGGCGAGCCGAGGCCCTTGCCATGGACCACGCGCACACAGCGGATGCCACGCTGCACAGCCCGGCGCAGGAAGGCTGCCAGCGCCTCCCGGGCTTCTTCGCGGCGCATGCCGTGCAGGTCGATCTGGTCTTGCGTGGCCCACTCGCCGCGGCGCAGTTTCTTGAGCACGTCGTCGCCGATGCCAGGGCGGCGGTAGGAAAGCGTGTCGTCGGTTTCCAGGAGGTTGTCCACGTCGAATTCATCCGACAGCGAATCGCGCAGCACGGTCTGCTCTTCGGCACGCGAATGCACGGGATCGGGCGCGGGCGGATTGCGCGGATGCTCGACGCGCTTGTTCTGGCGCAGCGCGCTCACCTCGCCGATGCTGGCACGGAACACGTTGGCTTCTTCTGCGGCCTTGCGTGCGGCGGCTTCGGCGCGCTGGCGTTCGGCCTCGCGTGCTTCCGTCTCGTGCTTGAGCTGGTCACGCAGGCTGGCCAAGTCGGTCAGGCTGAGCTTGTTGGCGGGGGAGGGGGCGTGTTTCATGGTGAAGGGCAGGCGAGCACATCGGGGTGGAGCGTGTGTCGATTATACGAAGGTGCCGCACATGGCAAAACGGCCGATGGTCACCCATCGGCCGTTTTGTTTGCGCTCGGAAGCCCCGGCGCGATGACGCTTATTCCAGGCTTTCCAGGTAGCGCTGTGCGTCCAGCGCGGCCATGCAGCCCGTCCCGGCGCTGGTGATGGCCTGGCGGTAGATGTGGTCTTGCACGTCGCCCGCGGCGAATACGCCCGGGATGTTGGTGGCGGTGGCCATGCCGTCCAGGCCGCTCTTCGTGCGGATGTAGCCCGTGTCGTTCATGTCGAGCTGGCCGCGGAAGATGTCCGTGTTCGGCTTGTGGCCGATGGCGATAAACACGCCCGCTACCTTGAGCTCTTCGGTCTTGCCTTCGTTCTCGTTCGTGCCTTTCAGGCGAGCGCCCGTCACGCCGGAGTCATCGCCCAGGATTTCGTCGAGCACCATGTTCGTCTTGATCTCGATCTTGCCTTTCTTCTGCTGCTCATGCAGACGGTCGATCAGGATCGGCTCGGCGCGGAACTTGTCGCGGCGGTGGATGAGCGTCACCTTGCTGGCGATGTTGGCCAGGTACAGCGCTTCTTCCACGGCGGTGTTGCCGCCGCCCACCACGGCCACTTCCTGGCCCTTGTAGAAGAAGCCGTCGCACGTGGCGCAGGCAGACACGCCGCGGCCCGCGAAGGCTTCTTCCGACGGCAAGCCCAGGTACTGGGCCGAAGCGCCGGTGGAGACGATCAGCGCGTCGCAAGTGTATTCATCCGAATCGCCCACCAGGCGGATCGGCTTCTCATTCAGATGCGCGGTGTGGATGTGGTCGAACAGCACTTCAGTCTTGAAGCGCTCGGCGTGTTCCAGGAAGCGCTGCATCAACTCGGGGCCTTGCAGGTGCTCCTTGTCAGCCGGCCAGTTTTCCACGTCGGTGGTGGTCATGAGCTGGCCGCCCTGCGCCAGACCGGTGACCAGCACTGGGTTCAGGTTGGCCCGGGCAGCGTAAATCGCGGCCGTGTAGCCGGCGGGGCCGGAGCCAAGGATCAGCACTTTTGCGTGTTTTGCCATGATGCGTTCTGTGTGTGCGCGGCACGAGGGGTGGAGCGCCGCCGTGCAGGCTAGGTGAGGGTGATGGGCGCCATTATAAAGTGGCACCCCCTCGTCCGCCCGGTTGTAAATTCCAATGGCGGTGATAGGGCCGCGTTACAATCCTCGGCATCGCATTTGTGCAGTCCTTTTGTGCTGTCATCAAGCCGCGCGGCTTTGCCGAAGCGGCGCACCCGTCTCCCGCATGGCTCGAGCTTCCACCACTCCGACAACCCGTACCGATCCCGCCGCACTGCCGTCCCGCATTGGCCGGCTGCTGGGGGAGGTCCGCTGGTTCCTGTTGCTGGCGGTGACCATCGCCTTCCTGATCATCCTTCTGTCATACAACCGGGCCGACCCCGGTTTCACCCACGCCAGCCAGGTCGACGAAATCCGCAACCTGGGCGGCCGCGTGGGCGCGTGGCTGGCCGATCTGCTGCTGTTTGTCTTTGGCGCGTCCGCCTACTGGTGGGCGGTGCTGCTGGTGCGCAAGGTCTGGCGCGGCTGGCGCGAGCTGATGTCGGACGAGCGCCTGCCGCGCACCTCCATGCCGCGTGTTGACGCCAGTGTCACGTGGATCGGCTTTGCGCTCATCCTGGCCTCCAGCATGGGTCTGGAAGCCATCCGCATGTATTCGCTACACATGAAGCTGCCGCGTGCGCCTGGCGGCGTGCTGGGCGACGTGATCGGCGGGGCGATGCAGCATTCGCTGGGCTTTACCGGCGGCACGCTGGCGCTGCTGTTCACGTTCCTGGTCGGGCTGTCGCTGTTCTTCCATTTTTCGTGGCTGAACCTGGCCGAGCAGATCGGCGCGGGCGTCGAGATGCTGTTCGTCGGCTTCAAGACGCGCCGCGAGAGCAAGCAGGACCGGGCCATTGGTGAGGCAGCCAAGGTCGAGCGCGAGGAAGTGGTCGAAATCCGCCGTGTGCGTATTGAAGAATCGCCGCCGGTGCAGATCGTGCGCCCGACCGCCGTGGTCAAGAGTGAACGCGTGGAGCGCGAGAAGCAGCAGCCGCTGTTTGTCGACATTCACGATTCCGACCTGCCGCCGCTCGCGCTGCTCGACCCGATCCCGCCGGTTGTGGAAACCGTAAGCGCCGAGACGCTGGAATTCACCTCGCGCCTGATCGAGAAGAAGCTCAAGGATTTCGGCGTGGAAGTGCAGGTGGTGGCGGCCTATCCGGGGCCGGTCATCACGCGCTACGAGATCGAGCCTGCCACGGGCGTGAAGGGCAGCCAGATCGTCAACCTCGCCAAGGATCTGGCGCGTTCGCTGTCGCTGGTGTCCATCCGCGTGGTGGAGACGATTCCGGGCAAGAACTGCATGGGTCTGGAGCTGCCGAATCCGAAGCGTCAGGCGGTGCGCCTGTCGGAGATTCTCGGCTCGCAGGTCTACAACGAGAGCGCATCGCAGCTCACGCTGGCGCTGGGCAAGGACATCGCCGGCAAGCCGGTGGTGGCCGACTTGGCCAAGATGCCGCACTGCATGGTGGCCGGCACCACGGGCTCCGGTAAGTCGGTCGGGATCAACGCGATGATCCTGTCGCTGCTGTACAAGGCCAAGGCCGACGCGGTGCGCCTGATCCTGATCGACCCGAAGATGCTGGAACTGAGCATCTACGAAGGCATTCCGCATCTGCTGTGCCCCGTCGTGACGGACATGCGCCAGGCCGGCCACGCGCTCAACTGGGCCGTGGGCGAGATGGAACGCCGCTACAAGCTCATGAGCAAGATGGGCGTGCGGAACCTGGCGGGCTTCAACAAGAAGATCGAAGAAGCCGCCGCGCGTGAAGAGAAGATTCCCAACCCGTTCAGCCTGACGCCGGACGCGCCGGAGCCGCTCGACAAGCTGCCGATGATCGTCATCGTGATCGACGAACTGGCCGACCTGATGATGGTGGTCGGCAAGAAGGTCGAAGAGCTGATCGCGCGGATCGCGCAGAAGGCGCGTGCCGCCGGTATCCACCTGGTGCTGGCGACGCAGCGACCGTCGGTGGACGTGATTACGGGCCTGATCAAAGCCAACGTGCCGACGCGGATTGCGTTCCAGGTCAGCAGCAAGATCGACTCGCGCACGATTCTCGACCAGCAGGGCGCCGAAGCGCTGCTGGGCATGGGCGACATGCTGTATCTGGCGCCCGGCACCGGTTTGCCGGTGCGCGTGCACGGTGCGTTCGTGTCGGACGAGGAAGTCCACCGCATCGTCGATAACCTCAAATCGCAAGGCGAGCCGAACTACATCGAGGGCATCCTGGAAGGCGGCGTGGCCGATGGCGAGGGCGGCGGCGATGGCTTTGGCGGCGGCGCGGGCCTTGTCGGCGCCGGTGGCGGCGAGGCCGACCCGCTGTACGACCAGGCTGTCGACGTGGTGCTTAAGAACCGCCGCGCTTCCATCTCGCTCGTGCAACGCCATCTGCGCATCGGCTACAACCGAGCGGCGCGCCTGCTCGAGGACATGGAAAAGGCTGGGCTTGTGTCGGCCATGTCCGGCAACGGCAACCGCGAAATCCTGGCGCCCAACCGCAACGGCAACGTCGTCGAAGAGGAATGACGCTGTCGGTATGCTGTGCGCATTTGCCGTTACATCGCGTTACCGCGCGGGCGGAATGTTCGGGCGCGGCCGGCTACTAAGAATAAGATCAACTGAAACCGGGATTCCTATGTTTGTGTTGAAAGCACGTCACCTGATGGCCGCCGGGCTGGTTTCGCTGGCGGCGTGGTCCGCCGGCGCCTATGCGGGTGCAGTCGAGCAGCTCAACGCCTTCGTGAGCAACGTCAGCACCGCGCGCGGAGAGTTCGTCCAGCGACAAGTGAAGGGCGGCACCAACGGCAGCCCGCTGCGCGTGGCTGGTACCTCCAGCGGCGATTTCGTTTTCTCGCGCCCAGGGCGCTTCGTTTGGCGCTATGTGAAGCCGTACGAGCAGCAACTCTCGGCCGACGGCCAGATGCTCTACATCTTCGACAAGGACCTGAACCAGATCACGGAGCGCAAGCTCGATGCATCGCTGGGCTCCAGCCCCGCGGCCATCCTGTTTGGCAGCAACGATCTGGCCAAGAACTTCACGCTCAAGGAAGGCGGTACCAAAGACGGCATCGACTGGGCCGAACTCACCCCCAAGGCAAAGGACACCCAGTTCGAGCGCATCGCCATCGGTTTTCGCAGCGGAGAGCTGCAGGGGATGGAGCTGCGCGACGCCTTCGGCAACACCACCTTGCTGACGTTCTCGAACATCCAGAAGAATCCGCAACTGCCGGCCAACGTGTTCCGCTTTACGCCGCCCAAAGGGGCCGACGTAATCAAGCAATGACGCGTGCAGGCCGGTTTTCGACAAGGAGACCGACCATGCCTTTGCCGTTCACCACGTCGCTGCACCGTGCAGCCGCTCTTGCTGTCGCAGCGTCAGCGGCGGCCGTCTTCACGGGATGCGCCTCCACCGGTGCGTCCCGTTTTGACGTTGATTCCTTCCTCACCGCGCCCGACACCGTGCTCGCCGAAGCCTTGGTCAACAAGGATTTCTTGCACGCGACCGAGCTGCCCGGCGCCGAGTGCAGCGCATTGGTGAAAGGCCACGCCGGGCAGGTTGTGCCGATCCAGGCGCCGGTTGATCCGCGTCTGCCCGAGGCTTCCGCGCGCCAACCGTTCGTGATTCAGCCGCCGGCCAGCGAGAACGTCTGGCTGCTCCTGCGCGCGTCAAACGGTGCGCAGTCGTGTCATGGGCCGTTGCCGGCCAAGGCATTCATGGGGCTCGTGCAGCGCGCGTCAAACTGACCGCGCGTTGCGCGAAGGGGCGCCGGGGTTGCGCCCGGTTTCTGCGACAATCCCCGGATGAACGCTTCCGCATCTCTCTTTCCGGACGCGCCCGCCCACATGCCGCTGGCCGAGCGCCTTCGCCCCCATTCTGTCGACGAAGTGATCGGCCAGCAGCATCTGCTGGGGCCGGGCAAGCCGCTGCGCGTGGCCTTCGCGTCTGGCGAGCCGCATTCGATGATCCTCTGGGGCCCGCCTGGCGTTGGAAAGACCACGCTGGCGCGATTGATGGCCAATGCGTTCGATGCGGAATTCATCGCGCTGTCGGCCGTGCTCTCCGGCGTCAAGGACATCCGCGAGGCCGTTGAGCGCGCAGAGCAATTCCGCGCCAATGGTCGCCGCACGCTCGTGTTCGTCGACGAAGTTCATCGCTTCAATAAAAGCCAGCAAGACGCATTTCTGCCGCACGTGGAAAGCGGGCTGTTCACCTTCATCGGCGCGACGACGGAAAACCCCTCGTTCGAGGTGAACGGTGCATTGCTCTCGCGTGCCGCGGTGTATGTGCTCAAGAGCCTGTCCGACGATGAACTGAAGCAGTTGGCCGAACGGGCGCGTCAGGAGCTGGGCGGATTGGAGTGGGCGCCCACCGCAGTCGACGCCATCGTCGCGTCTGCCGATGGCGATGGCCGCAAGTTGCTCAACAACATTGAAATCGTCACCCGCGCCGCGCGTTCGCAGGCCGAGGGCGATACCGCTTCGGTGGTGGACGAGGCGCTGTTGGCCTCTGCGTTGTCGGAAAACCTGCGCCGCTTCGACAAGGGCGGGGACGCGTTCTACGACCAGATCAGCGCACTGCATAAATCCGTGCGCGGCTCCGACCCGGACGGCGCGCTGTACTGGTTCTGCCGGATGCTCGACGGGGGCGCCGACCCGCGCTACCTCGCGCGCCGCATCGTGCGCATGGCGTGGGAAGACATTGGGCTGGCCGACCCGCGTGCCGGACGCATCACGCTGGACGCAGCGGAAACGTACGAGCGTCTGGGCTCGCCGGAAGGCGAGCTGGCGTTGGCCCAGGCCGTGATCTACCTGGCCATCGCGCCCAAGTCGAATGCCGGCTACAACGCCTACAACGCGGCGCGCGCCTTCGTCAGCCAGGACAAGTCGCGCAACGTGCCCGTGCATCTGCGCAATGCGCCGACCAAACTGATGAAAGAACTTGGCTACGGCCACGCCTACCGCTACGCGCATGACGAGCCCGAGGCCTACGCCGCCGGCGAAACCTACTTCCCCGACGATCTGCCCCCGCAGAACTGGTACGTGCCCACGCCGCGCGGCCTGGAAGGCAAGATCGGCGAGAAGCTGCGGCACCTGCGCGAGCTGGATGCGCAGTGGCATGCCGAGCGGGATAAATCCTCTCGTAACAAATAATCCCCCCGGGCCGGTACGATAAAATCGGCCTTTTCGATCATTCAGATCGCTCGCAATCTTCGGTTTTCCTTTTTTTCCCACCATGCTTGATATCCAACTGCTGCGCAAAGACATCGACGCCGTCGCCGCGCGCCTCAAAGATCGCGGCTACGTGCTCGACGTGGCCGGCTTTGCCGCGCTTGAAGCGGAACGCAAGGCCATCCAGACCCGCACGGAAGAGCTGCAGGCTCGCCGCAACAGCCTGTCCAAGCAGATCGGCATGCTCAAGGGCAAGGGCGAGGATGCATCTGGCGTGATGGCTGAGGTGTCGGGCATCGGTGACGAGCTGAAGGCGTCTGCCGCGCAACTCGACGTGGTGCAGGCCAAGATGCAGGACCTGATGCTGTCGATCCCGAACCTGCCGCACGAAAGCGTGCCGGCCGGCCGCGACGAAACGCAGAACGTGGAAGTGCGCCGCGAAGGCACGCCGCGCGCATTCGACTTCCCGGTCAAGGACCACGTAGACCTGGGCGCCGCGCTGGGGCTGGATTTTGACGCGGGTGCCAAGCTGTCGGGCGCGCGATTCACTGTCCTCAAGGGGCAGGTGGCGCGTCTGCATCGCGCACTCGCGCAGTTCATGCTCGACACGCACACGCTGGAGCACGGCTACACCGAGGCGTACGTGCCGTACATCGTCAACGCAGCGTCGATGCGTGGCACCGGCCAGTTGCCGAAGTTCGAGGAAGACTTGTTCCGCGTGCCGCGCAAGATGGGGCACAGCGCCGAGGGGGAAGACGGCGAGCGCGTCGAAAACTTCTACCTGATTCCGACCGCCGAAGTACCGCTCACAAACCTCGTGCGCGATGAGATCGTTGCCGCCGATGCGCTGCCGATGATGTTCGCCGCGCATTCGCCGTGCTTCCGTTCGGAAGCCGGTTCGTACGGCAAGGACACGCGCGGAATGATCCGCCAGCACCAGTTCGACAAGGTTGAGATGGTGCAGATCGTGCAGCCTGAAACCTCGGCCGCCGCGCTGGACGCCATGACCAACTGCGCCGAGAACATCCTGCGCAAGCTCGAACTGCCGTTCCGCACCGTCGTGCTGTGCACCGGCGACATGGGCTTCGGCAGCACCAAGACGTACGACATCGAGGTGTGGATTCCGGCGCAGAACACATACCGCGAGATCAGTTCCTGCTCGAACATGGGCGACTTCCAAGCGCGCCGCATGCAGGCGCGCTTCCGCAACGCACAGGGCAAGCCGGAACTGGTTCACACGCTCAACGGTTCGGGCCTCGCCGTGGGCCGTACGTTGGTCGCGGTGCTGGAGAACTACCAGAACGCGGATGGCTCGATCACGGTGCCGGCGGTGCTGCGCCCGTATCTGGGTGGCCAGGAAGTGCTGAAGCCGGCAGTTTGAACGAGTGGCGTCGACCCTCTTGATCTGGCCGGAAAAATTCTGTTATAGTCGCGGTTTCGCGATTCAGCGACCCAGTTACCGGAGAGGTGGCAGAGTGGTCGAATGTACCTGACTCGAAATCAGGCGTACCGGCGACGGTACCGTGGGTTCGAATCCCACCCTCTCCGCCAGCAGTAGCAAAAGCCCCTTGGTTTTACGACCAAGGGGCTTTTTTGTTTGGCGCTTAGATTTCGTCTGGCGAAAAAGCGTCGACACCGGCGGTCACGCCGCCCGGTTTGCCGCCCGCGCCAACATGTTTTCGATCTGCTGGTCCTTCTCTTCCCAGAGCTGGGCGAGCCAGCGGTGGAAATCGCTACGGAAGGCGGCGTCGGTGCTGTAGTCGTGCGTGCAGAAATCCGGTGGGATCGGCAGCTCGCGGATATGCACCATCACCCGACCGGCCCGGCCGCTGGCCAGTTGCCAGAAGCTCGGTGTGCCGTCTGGGTAGGCAATGCTGATATCGAGCAGCGACTGGAACCGCCCACCCATGGCATTGAGCGTCAAGGCCAGCGCGCCGGCCTTTGGCTTGAGCAGATGGCGATAGGGCGACGATTGCGTCTGGTGCTTTGCGGGGGTGTATCGCGTGCCTTCGGCAAAGTTCATGACGCTGGTCGGCACATGGGCGAACTTGGCGCAAGCGCGACGCGTGGTTTCGCGGTCTTGATTGCGCAGTTCGGGGTGTTTGCGCAGCGCCGCTTTGGAGTGCCGACGCATGAACGGGAAATCCAGCGCCCACCAGGCCAGACCGATGACCGGCACGTAGATCAACTGCTGCTTGAGGAAGAATTTCAGCAGCGGTATGCGCCGGTTCAACACCCGCTGCAGCACAAAGATGTCCACCCACGACCGATGGTTGCAGTTGACCAGGTACCAGCCCGCGTAGCGCAGGTTGTCGGCACCTTCAACGCTCCACGGCTCGCGTTGCAGCACGCCGATCCAGGCGTTGTTGCAACCGATCCAGCATGTGGCGACCCAATTGAGCATGGGGTCGATCCGGCGGCGGACTGCCGCTGCCGGCACCAGCAGCTTGAACGCCGAGAGCGTGAACAGCGGCACGCTCCAGAACAGTGTGTTCAGGGCCAGCAGGACTGAGCTAAGCGTGCCCAATACAAAGGCAGGCAGGACGCGAATCAAGGCTCCTCCAATGAGCGCCCCCGGTTGGCCCCCGGCAGGCAAAAATCGTGATGTTGACGATACGCGAGCGTAGCGCGGATCGGCCGCCCAGACCATGCGCTGCGTCAGAATTCATGCTTCGTATCTGAGGGCGAAAAAAAACCCTTGGTGTTGGCCAAGGGTTTTTTCTGCTCAGGTCCAGCTCAGAACGAATGCTTCAGCCCCACACCTGCCAGCACCGTCTTCGCGCCCGGCGCCGTGCCGCCCGCAACGATGGACGTTTTGAGACTTTCCAGCGGATCGGCCGTGCCCACTGCGCCCGCATTGACGTACACGAGCTGCGCATACAGCGTGGTGCGTTTGGAGAATGCGTAGTCGTTGCTCAGCACGATCGACTTGGTGGAGCTGTCGTGCGCGCTGCTTTCGTACTTGCTGTAATAGCCGGCCAGCGTGGCGGTATTGGCGGGGCTCCACTTGTAGTCGAGCCCGGCGCCGATCGATTTGACGTCCGATACGCGTTGGCCACTCGGCGCGTTGTTGGTCACGCCAATGTAGTTCACCCGGCCCGTGAAGGCACCGAATGGCACGGCCACACCTGCGCTCCACAAGCGGCTGAGGGTCTCGCCCGTGCCGCTGTCCGCCGTTGACTGATAGCCGAGGCCGACTGTGACCGGGCCCGTGTACG
The DNA here is from genome assembly GCF_047304345.1 of Ralstonia sp. Ralssp135. Taxonomy (NCBI): domain Bacteria; kingdom Pseudomonadati; phylum Pseudomonadota; class Betaproteobacteria; order Burkholderiales; family Burkholderiaceae; genus Ralstonia; species Ralstonia sp. Ralssp135. The sequence goes on along the minus strand of NZ_JBGLYZ010000007.1, from coordinate 50,772 downwards.
TGGCACCCAGCGAGAGTTCATTGCCGCGCTTGAAGCTGCCGGCGGTCTCGCCAAATGAGTACGCAACGCCTAGCCACACGGGGCCGAAGTTGTTGGAGTACTGCAGTGCATTGCCAATGAACACGCCGACGTCGTTGCCGGGGTTGGTGCCGGCGCCCATCGCGTTGCCCGGTGCGGGCAGTTGGTTGTAGGCCCAGCCGTACAGATTCGAGAACTGTTCTTTGAAGCCGCGCGCTTCCGTGCCGATTGTGCCCAGGAGCGCCGGGCTGTACTGGCGCCCCAGCGTGACCGCGCCCCAGTTGCCGCTCAGGCCGACGTTCGCCTGCCGACGGAACAGCTCGGAGCTGAAGCCGGGGCCGGTGGTGAGCGTGCCGGTGTCGCTGCTGAAATGTCCTTCGAGGTTGAAGTTGGCCTTCAGGCCGCTGCCCAGGTCTTCTGATCCCTTGAGACCCCAGATGCTTGGGCTGATGCCGCCCGAATGCATTTCCGTGATGCTGCCGCCGGCTGCACTGCGGTTTTGATACTGGAGTCCGGCATCGACTGTGCCGTAGATCGTGACCGACGATTGTGCGATGGCGCCGCTCGCTGCGCAGCCGAGGGCGGCTGCAAGGGCGGTCAGGACGCAGGGTCGAAGGCGTGTGTTCTGCATGTTGTCTCCGTATTGTCGTTGTGTGATGCGTCCATTGAACTGGCTCGGACGCATGCGGTCTTGGCGCTAAACACGCGGGGCGCGCGCTCAACGTCGGCGGGACTTTGCAATATGCATACCACGGCGTTAGCAGCGCATTGCACGCAGTTGCAAGCAGTTGATTAACGTTTGCGGGCACAGGCACCTGTGCTGGCGATGTGGCGTGGCGGGACAGTCGATGCAACACATGTCCGCCGCCTGTTCAGCGATGGAGCAGCCGCGATCAGGCGCTTGGCGTGCTTTGCATCCAGCGATCTTCGAGCTCGCGCCATGCACGTCCTACGTTCAGCGCATGGCGGGGTTGGAAGTTGCGCCAGTCGCGATAGGCGTCGCCCGGGACGTACTCGAGCGCGCGCGCTGCGTCGCCACCGGCTTCAATGGCCTGCATGATCGCGCTGTCGAGCATGTCGAGATAGGCCAGCGTCGGTTGCAGCATCTGCGCCGGTGTGCCGATGGCGGTGCCGACGACGATGTTGGCTGGCAGGTGCGCAAGCGCATGCAATGCTTGGCGCCAACCGATCAGCGAGCCGTCCTGCATGTCTGGAATGCGCTGCCGATATGCCAAGCCACCGGTGCACAGCACGCCGCGCTGCGGCGCGTACAGCACCGTGTCGGAAGCGCTGTGCGCAGCCGTGCAGACATGGACTTGCCACGCTGTCTTGCCGGTGTGCAGCCAATCGCCATCGCGCAATGCGGGCTCGGGATAGACGATCTGCGTTTCGTGCATGACGCGCGCACCCAGCAGGGCGGTCAGCCGGGCCAGGCAGGTTTCGCAACGCTGGCGCATCAATTCGGCGGTGGCGGCCGATGCCAGGAAGGCAGGGCGCGGCTGCAGTTGCGCGAAAGCCGCGTTGGCGAGCACGTGCTCCGGGTGCGCGTGCGTGTTGACCACCCAGCGGATGGGTTCCGCCGTGATGTGCCGGATGGCCGCGATCAGATGCTGTCCCCATCGCGCGTGCGGGCCCGGGTCCACCACGAGCACGCCGTTGCCGGTCGTGTGCACCAGGGTGGGCACGACTTCTCCGGCATTCGCGCGCGAGGCCTCAGCGTTGACAGCGCGCGCAGCGTACAGGCCATCCTGCAGGCGCAACAGCGTAACGCGGGCGGGTGCCGCAGACGCCGTCGGCGCCGGATTGATCAGGGTCGCGAGCATGATGCGCATCCAGCGTCGCCGCGCGGGGTCTGGCGCCATGTCAGGGCGCCAGCGCGGCGTTCTCGTAGCGTGGGTAGAAGCGGGTCACGTTGCGCACGTACTCCGCGGGCATTCCGCCCCATTGCGCGTAGGGCGCGTCTACCGGCATGGCAATCACCTCCGCAAGGTCGCGTCCTTCTGCGGCCGCGCGGCGCATGCGAGCCTCGAGCCACTGCAAGTACTGGCGTGTCTGTGCAATGGCATCGGCCTTGCCGAGCGCGGGCCCGTGGCTGGGGATCAACACGCGCGCACCGCTGTCGGCAACGATCTTCTGCAACGCGTCCAGGCTGGCCAACCAATGCGCAATGTTGGCGTGCGGCGTCGTGGGAATCCGGTCTCGAAAGGCAATGCCGCCGGCGAAGACGACACCGCTGGTCCGGTCCACCAGGACGAGATCGTCATCGGTATGCCCGTCGAGCCGGATGAGGTCGATGCGGTGGCTGCCCATGGTTCGTGTGCCGGGCGTCAATGGCACGCTGGGCGGTGTGGATACCGTGTTCTGCATCCACGCGCCGCAGATGCGGTAGAGATTGTCGGCATAGGCCGCGCCTTCGCGTTGCGCACCGGCAATGGTGCCGGGCAGGGCCTGGGCGCCGATATCCGCATAAGCCTGGTTGCCGAAGAAATAGTCGGGGTGCAGGTTGAGGTTGAACGCCCAGCGCACCGGCGCCGATGTGACCGTGCGGATAGCCTGGCGCTGCTGTTCGCCGTACAGCAGTGACGGCCCTGTGTTGATGACGAGCACGCCGTCGCCGGTATCAATAAAGCCGGTGTTGATGATGTTGCAGCCGTTGCGCGCCGAGAAATCTGCGTTGGCGCCTTCCAGCACCCAGACGCCGGGCGCAATTGCGTGCGGTACGAGGTGGTAATCGGGGCCCTCAGCGCGTGCGAGGCCGGCCAACATCGCGAGGCAGAGCAGGAAGCCAAACCGTTGGTGCCGTCGGCTCATCGTGTCACCTGTGCGCGGATGCGGTTGCCATTGTTGTCGACGCCGGCCACGCTGATGCCGCGTTCAACAGGGCCCTCCAGATCGAACGAGAAGATCGGGTTCTCGGCCACGGGTTCGAACAGCGCCAGTTCAAGCATGGGCTGACGCCGGGCATCGAGCAGGTTGAGCTGCTCGATATGGAAGGACGGAATGCCCGCCACCAAGCCCGTGTCCATCGGATGCATCACGCGCAGGCGGATGCGGCTGCCTGCGCCGTTGAAGCCCTGAAACACGCGTGACTCCACCTGGTTCAGCGTGGTGCTCCACGAGGAGTTCTGGCGGGTGGCGCCGGGCAGCGTGCAGCCGCCGCCGGTGGCATCCACCTGGACGGTACCGACATGCCAGACACCGTCCTGCGTGCGCGCCGCCACGCGCACCGCAGAGGCCTCCTGCAGCTTGAACCGGAACGACAGCGCCGGGCGCACGTGCATGGGCGCGAATTCCAACACCTTGCGGATCGGGTTGCGGTCGACCACGACGACGATGCGCTCGACCTTGCCGAGCGCCGACGCGTCAAAGGCAATCGGCACCTGCATCGGGTCTTCCGCAAATGCCGGCCCAGTGATCCTGATGCGGCTGTCGAACGTTGTTGGCGCCGCGCCAAACACCTCCTGCTGAATCGTCGGCCAGAGTGGCGAGCCTGCCGGGTCAATGTTCGTATCGGCACGGGCCTGCCAAGACAGGCACGCAACGGCCAGCGTGGCAGCGGCAGCATGGAGTGAGGCCGTTCTCATCGTGTGCCTTGCAAGGTTCAGATGAACGGCCCATGTTGCGAAAGTCATGCCATGCACGCGGTGGGTCCGCACGCACATCCCTCGGCTGTTCAGGTGATGGGGCGTTGAGCTTTGCAACACCTGTTGTTCCATTCTGGAACAGTCAGGCGAGCCAATCGGCCTGAACAGGCGATTGGGAGTGGATGCAGCATCCACCGCAGGGGATGGCCCGGGTTTTGCAGATGACGAGCGGACACAGCGCAGACAACGACGCTGCGGTCATCACTCAAACATCAGGAGACAACCCATGCGTTACGCTCATCCCGGCACTCCCGGCGCCATCGTTTCGTTCAAGCCGCGCTATGGCAATTTCATCGGTGGCGAATTCGTGTCGCCGGTCAAAGGCCAGTACTTCACCAACACCACGCCGGTGACGGGCGAGGTGATCGGCGAGTTCCCGCGCTCGACCGCTGAAGACATCGACCGCGCGCTCGACGCCGCGCATGCTGCCGCTGACGCCTGGGGGCGCACCTCGGTGCAGGACCGCTCGCTGATCCTGCTGAAGATCGCCGACCGCATCGAGCAGAACCTCGAACTGCTGGCCGTGACTGAAACGTGGGACAACGGCAAGCCCGTGCGTGAAACGCTGAACGCCGACATCCCGCTGGCGGTAGACCACTTCCGCTACTTTGCCGGTTGCATTCGCGCACAAGAAGGTTCTGCTGCCGAGATCAACGAGCACACCGTGGCGTATCACATCCACGAGCCGCTGGGCGTGGTCGGTCAGATCATCCCGTGGAACTTCCCGCTGCTGATGGCTGCATGGAAGCTGGCGCCGGCGCTGGCTGCCGGCAACTGCGTGGTGCTCAAGCCGGCCGAGCAGACCCCGCTGGGCATCTGCGTGCTGATGGAACTGATTGGCGACTTGCTGCCGGCGGGCGTGCTCAACGTCGTGCACGGCTACGGCAAGGAAGCCGGCGAGGCATTGGCTACCAGCAAGCGCATCGCCAAGATCGCCTTCACGGGCTCGACGCCGGTGGGCTCGCACATCATGAAGTGCGCGGCTGAAAACATCATCCCGTCGACGGTGGAACTGGGCGGCAAGTCGCCCAACATCTACTTCGAAGACATCATGCAGGCCGAGCCGAGCTTCATCGAAAAAGCCGCCGAAGGCTTGGTGCTGGGCTTCTTCAACCAGGGCGAGGTGTGCACGTGCCCGTCGCGCGCGCTGGTGCAGGAATCCATCTACAGCCGCTTCATGGATGCGGTGATGACCAAGGTGGCCGCCATCAAGCGCGGTGACCCGCTCGACACCGAGACCATGGTTGGCGCGCAGGCGTCGGAGCAGCAGTTCTACAAGATCCGCAGCTACCTGGAGATCGCGCAGGAGGAAGGTGCCGAATGCCTGGTCGGCGGCGATGTGGAAGTGCTGCCCGGCAATCTGTCGAAGGGCTACTACATCAAGCCGACGCTGCTCAAGGGCGACAACAGCATGCGCGTGTTCCAGGAAGAGATCTTCGGCCCGGTGATTGCCGTGACGACGTTCAAGGACGAAGCGCAAGCCCTGCAGATCGCCAATGACACCGACTTTGGCCTGGGCGCCGGTCTTTGGACGCGCGACATCAACCGCGCGTACCGCGTTGGCCGCGCCATCAAGGCAGGGCGCGTGTGGACGAACTGCTACCACCTGTATCCGGCGCATGCAGCGTTTGGTGGCTACAAGAAGTCGGGCGTGGGCCGCGAGACCCACAAGATGATGCTTGACCACTATCAGCAGACCAAGAACCTGCTGGTGAGCTACGACACCAAGCCGCTGGGCTTCTTCTGATGGTGTAGCAGGACGGCTGGCGCATGGTCATCGACACCCGTGCGCCAGCCGCTGACCTGCGAGGCAAAGACCTCGCCGGCGAAAAAAGAAGAGGAGACATGGCCATGCGCCCACCACATGCACTGCCGCAACGCGCGCAGGTGTCACCCCCATCGCCGCTGATTCCCAGCCGGCAATAGCTCTCGCCACGCTTTGACTTAGGGATGTGCCGTTGGCGCGCCCGGGCTCGGCGAACGAGAAACACCAGGGAGACACTCCGTGCATTCGAATACCAGCCGTTCGGGCAAGGACGCCAGCCGTCTGCGTAACGCCGCGCCGCGTCTGGCCGGCGGGGTGGCGGCGCTCGCTGCGGCGGGCCTGTGCTCGCCGGCGCTTGCCGAGGACCAGATCATTGCGGTGGCGTTGCCAACCGCTCAGGTCGTCGGCTCGACCCCGATCGACAGCATTGGTGTCCCGCTGTCGCAGTTTCCCGCCAATGCCCAGCGCGTCAGTGCAAAGGATGCCCGCGAGCAACGCAGCTCGAATCTGGCGGACCTGTTGAACGACAACCTCGGCCAGGTTAGCATCAGCAATGGGGCGGGCAATCCGTACCAGAACGACATCAATTACCGCGGGTTTCAGGTGTCTTCGCTGCTGGGCGTGCCCATTGGCGTTTCGGTCTACTTTGATGGCGTGCGGATGAACGAGCCCTTCGGCTCCATCGTCAACTGGGATCTCATTCCCATGAATGCGATGTCCAGCGTCAACATCCTGCCGGGCTCCAATCCGATGTTCGGCCTCAATACCTTGGGTGGCGCGCTTGTCGTCAACACCAAGAACGGAAAGGACAACGCCGGCACGTCGATCGAGGCGCTGGGTGGCTCGTTTGTTAGGCGCGCGCTGAGCTTCGAGACCGGCATTGTCGACAAGGCGCACGGCACCGATTACTTCGTCGCCGGCAACTTCGACCGGCAAGACGGCTTTCGCGACCACTCGGGTTCGAACGTCAAGCAGCTGTATGGGAAAGCGCGGTGGCACGGCAACGACGGCGCTACTCAACTGGAGCTGTCGGCTGCACTCGCAGATACCTCGCTGAGCGGCACGCAGTCGTTGCCGATGGACATGATGGCGAACCGCAGCGCGGCCTATACGTGGCCCGACACCATCTCAAACCGGATGGCGATGCTGAACCTGAAGAGCAGTCATTGGCTGAACGACACCAATCAGCTGGCCGGCAGCCTCTACTACCGCAAGGCCAACCTGCATAACGTCAACAGCAACGCGCAGCTGGACGACGGCTGCTTCAACGACGATGGCTCGCTGGCAACAACCACCGCAGGTGGCATCACCGCCTACAAATGCGCGAACAAGGCGCCGAATGGCACGGCGGTGAATGCCGTGACCAGCGCCACTGCGCTCGCGCTGGGCTACGGCCGCTGGACCAACGCCATCAATACGAGCGTCGTCGATTCCGCCACGCATGAAGACACGGTGGGCTCGTCGCTGCAGTGGTCGAATTTCAGCCAATTGGCGGGACACAACAATACGTTCACGTTTGGTGGTGCGTTCGATCATTCGCGCATCACCTACGACCAGACCACATACCTCGCCCGATTGATCGACTATCAGGCCGTGGTGATTCCCAACCAAGAGTACGGATTCACCGCCAATGGATTGGCACCGTCGGCGTCGAACCCGGCGTCATTCACGGGCAGCAACGTGATTGGCGCGGTCAGCCTGTCGTCCAACGTCAACAACTTCAGCGCGTATTTCACCGATACGTTGAGCGTGACGGAAAAGCTGAGCGTGACGGCATCCGGAAGCTTCAACTACACCACGCTCAACCAGGGCGGCGCCAACAACAAATACCTGAACGGAGACGGCGGCTACTCCTGGACGGACGACGTATCGGGCGTGTCGTACTACAACCCCGGCTATGCGAACGCCTATCGGTATTCGAACGCTGGATCGGGCGCAGCATCCACCCCGAACGGTGTGCCGGCCGGGGCGGTGGCAGGGCCGGAAACCAACAGTCTGGCCGGCTCGCATCACTATCACCGGTTCAACCCGGCATTGGGATTCAACTACGACCTCGGAGCCGGGCAGGGCATCTTCGGCAGCTATAGCGAATCGATGCGCGCGCCGACATCGATCGAGTTGTCTTGCGCCGATCCAAACAGCCCGTGCTCGCTGCCGACCGGGTTCAACGGTGATCCGGACCTGAAAGCCGTGGTGGCCAAAACCATCGAGTTCGGCGGCCGCGGAAAGCTGGGCAAGTCCACCTACTGGAGCGCGTCTGTCTACGACTCGCGCCTCAGCAATGACATCCAGTTCATCGCCACGTCAAACACGTACGGCTACTTCGCCAACGTCGGCGAGACGGAGCGGCGCGGCTTTGAACTGGGCGCGAGCACGAAGATCGACAAGTGGTCGTTGTCGGCCAACTTTGGTTATGTCGATGCGATCTACAAGTCGGCATTCACCACGGCCAGCGGGCAGAACGTCGTCAGCGGCAACAAGATCCCGGGCATCCCCGCAAAGACGCTCAAGCTTGGTGCGTCGTACGCCTTCAGCCCGAACCTGTCGATGGGCGGGAACGTGATCCTGGTCAGCAAGCAGATCGCGCACGGCAACGAAAGCAATGCCGACCCGAACGGCCAGGTAGCCGGCTACGGCCTCGTCAATCTGAACCTGCACTACAAGCCGACGAGAAACCTCGAAATCTCGGCGTACATCAGCAACCTGTTCAACAAGCGCTATTCCACATACGGCCTCTCGGGCACCCGGAGCATCTACACGCTGGCGACGCAGCAGTTCATGACGCCGGCGTCGCCACGCGCGATCTGGATTGGCCTGACGTATTCGTTTGGAGGCAAGGGCTCCGGTTCCGACAAGGACTGAGCCCCTTAGAAGAGACGATCATGAATGCATTGACCTACTACCTCCGGATTGCCACGTTGATTAGCGTGGGTCTGGTATCGACGCTGCAGGCGGTTGCCGAGGTGCCGGACCCCGTCGCGTATGTCACGAATCAGGGCGGCGGCGTGACCGTGCTGAATGCACGCACGCTCAAACAGGTTGACGAGATTGCCGTGGGCAAGGATCCGCGCGGCTTGGCAATCACGCCCGATGGCCGCTGGCTGCTGACGGCCAACCAAGGCAGCGCCGATGTGTCGGTGGTTGATACGGCCACACGCAAGGAGATCAAACGCATCGCAGTCGGCAGGAATGTCGAATTCATGCGCATCTCGCCCGACGGCCTCCGGGCATTCGTGACTTACGAACCGTCGTCGGAGGGCGGCCCTCCAGGCAAGAGCGATCGAGCCGGAAAAGAAGAAAAGGGCGAGAAGGATGAAGCCCCCGCTGAAGTCGCGATCATCGATCTCAGCCAATGGGCCGTGGTGGGCCGCATCAAGGCCGCCCGCGAGACCGAAGCCATCGAGTTTTCACCGGAGGGCAAGTTGCTGCTGGTGGCGAACGAGGGTGACAACACGGTCGGCGTCTACGACTTGTCCACGCTTAAGCAGATTCAGTCGGTGGATGTCGCGCCGTTCGGCAATCGGCCGCGCGGCATCAAGATCGCGTCGGATGGAAAGACCTATGTGGTGACGCTGGAAAACTCGAACAACCTGTTGTTGCTCGACGCCGCTTTCAAGCCAATCAAGACTGTGCCCACTGGGCAGGGGCCGTACGGCATCGCGTTTGACCGCGAGGGCCGATACCTCTGGGTGGCCGCCAGCCGCGCAGATCAGCTGCAGGTGTTCGATGCCCGCACCTTTGCGCCGGTGGCCACCATTCCGGTGGGCAAGCGGTGCTGGCATTTCAGCTTCACGCCTGGCGGGCAGAAGCTGCTGCTTGCCTGCGGCCGCTCGAACAGTGTGCAGGTGATCGACGCGCAGAAGCGCGAGGTCGTCGATACGCTCCCCGGTTACAAGCTGCCCTGGGGTGTGGTGACCTATCCAACCTCGGTGGGCACTCTTGATGCGCCGCGCTGATCGACCCACCACCGCACCGGCGCCTGCCTACGCGGGCCTGCCGATCGCTTTGCATTGGGTCAGCGCCTTGCTGCTATGCGGGCTGTTCGCGCTGGGCTACTACATGACGGGTCTGGCCAAGGGCGCGCCCGGAAAGGCCGCCTGGGTGAATCTGCACAAATCACTCGGCCTGACGGCGGCGCTGGTGATTGCGTGGCGTGTAGCCGTGCGCTTGCGCCGGGCTGCGCCACGTTCGATCCCGGGGCTGCATTGCTGGGAGGCGGAGCTTGCGCGCATCACCCACCGCCTGCTCTACATGTGCATGGTCGTCATGCCGCTGTCGGGTTACCTCGGGTCTTCGTTCAATCAATACGGAACGCGCTTCTGGGGCGTGCCCTTGCCGCGCTGGGGTTGGGTCGACAGCGCACTGCAGCACATGTTCTACACGGTACACAGCACGACGGCCGATCTGCTGCTCTGCCTGGTTGCGCTCCACGTTGCCGGCGTGATCAAGCACCAATGGCTCGACGCACAGCGGTGCGTGCAGCGCATGTTGCCGGGCGGGCGCTCGCGCGCGCTGTAAGCCGCGGTCGTCGCGTGCTGCGTTCATCGCGCTGCTCCATTTCGCAACAGAACACACGATGTGTTGCGGTATGGCACGCAACACCGTGCTGCAAGTGGGTCAGAACCGTGATTTCACGGCGTTTTCCGATGGCACGGGATTTGCCCTGAGTCCGACCGGTGTGACATCACACTGCCGGACCTGGACCATAAATAGAGGTAGAGGAGACAAGAATGAGGACACTACGAGTGATTGCACTTGCGGCTGCAATGGCGGCAGCAAGTGTTGCCGTGCACGCGGCAACGCCCCCCGTTACCGATGCCATGATCGAGAACGACGCGAAATCGTCGAACGACGTGCTGACCTGGGGCATGGGTACGCAAGGGCAGCGCTTCTCCACGCTCACCAAGATCAACACGAAGAATGTCAGCCAGCTCGTGCCGGCGTGGTCGTTCTCGTTTGGCGGTGAGAAGCAGCGCGGGCAGGAAGCCCAGCCGCTGATCTACAACGGCAAGATGTTCGTCACGGCGTCGTACTCGCGCATCTATGCGATCGACCTGAAGACCGGCAAGAAGCTGTGGAAGTACGAGCAGCGTCTGCCGGAAGGCATCATGCCGTGCTGCGACGTCGTCAATCGCGGCGCTGCGCTGTACGACAACCTGGTCATCTTCTCCACGCTGGATGCGCAACTGATCGCGCTCAATCAGGACACCGGCAAGATCGTCTGGAAGGAGAAGATCGAAGACTACGCCGCCGGCTACTCGACGACCGCCGCACCGCTGATCGTGAAGGGCATGGTGCTGACGGGCGTGTCGGGTGGCGAGTTTGGCGTGGTGGGCCGTGTGGAAGCGCGCGATGCCAAGACCGGCCAGTTGATCTGGTCGCGTCCGACGGTCGAAGGCCACATGGGCTACAAGTACGACAAGGACGGCAACAAGACCGAGAACGGCATGACGGGCACGCTCAACGCGAGCTGGCCCGGCGAGACGTGGAAGACCGGTGGCGCATCGACGTGGCTGGGCGGCACGTATGACCCGCAGACCAACCTGGTCTACTTCGGCACCGGCAACCCGGGCCCGTGGAACAGCCACCTGCGCAAGGGCGACAACCTGTATTCGTCGTCGACGCTGGCCATCAACCCGGACACCGGCAAGATCGTCTGGCACTACCAGAACACCCCGAACGACGGGTGGGATTTCGATGGCGTGAACGAGTTCGTCACGTTTGACATGGACGGCAAGCGCGTCGGCGGGAAGGCTGACCGTAACGGCTTCTTCTACGTGAACGACGCGAAGAGTGGCAAGCTGCTCAACGCGTTCCCGTTCGTAAAGGTCAACTGGGCCACCAGCATCGACCTCAAGACCGGCCGCCCGAACTACGCACCGGAGCACCGGCCAGGCGATCCGGCGCAAGCCACGGGTGAAGACAAGAAGGGCAAGGCGGTGTTTGCCGAGCCTGGCTTCCTGGGCGGCAAGAACCAGATGCCGATGGCTTACAGCCCGCAAACCGGTCTGTTTTACGTGCCCGCCAACGAGTGGGGCATGGAGATCTGGAACGAGCCCGTCAGCTACAAGAAGGGCGCGGCCTACCTGGGCGCCGGCTTCACCATCAAGCCTCTCAATGAGGATTACATCGGCGCACTGCGCGCGATCAACCCGAAGACCGGCAAGGTTGAATGGCAGATCAAGAACAACGCCCCGCTGTGGGGTGGTGTGATGACGACTGCCGGCGGCCTGGTGTTCTGGGGCACGCCCGAGGGCTACCTGAAGGCGGCTGATGCCAAGACCGGCAAGGAGCTGTGGGAATTCCAGACCGGCAGCGGCATCGTTGCGCCCCCCGTCACCTGGGAAGACAACGGCGAGCAGTTCGTGGCCGTGGTGTCGGGCTGGGGTGGTGCAGTTCCGCTGTGGGGTGGTGAAGTGGCCAAGCGTGTGAACTTCCTGGAGCAGGGTGGTTCGGTTTGGGTGTTCAAGTTGCACAAGAACTGACGTGCTGAGTTGAGCGCTGTGCGCCCTGTGCGGCGCACAGCCTCTCGCACAGCTTCATGGAGTTTCAGATCGTGATCATGCGTAATGGAGTGTTTTCGTTGCTGGCGGTAGCGTGCGCAGCAATTGGCGCGGCACCCGCCCACGCCGCCCCCGACATGCAGGCCCTGGCCGACAAGAGCGGCTGCTTCTCGTGCCACAGCATGCATGCCAAGATCGTCGGCCCAGCCTTTGCCGACGTGGCCGCCAAGTACAAGGGCGATGCTGACGCGCCGACCAGGCTGGCGCAGAAAGTGCGCGACGGTGGCAAGGGCACGTGGGGCCGCATCCCAATGCCCCCGCATCCCGACCTCAAGGAAGACGAAGCGAAGCAGCTGGTGGCTTGGGTGTTGAGTTCAGGCTCCTAGGCTTCTACGTTGTTCGCAAGAAAAGAAGAGAGGGCCGGCATTGTCCGGCCCTCTCCGTTTTCTATGTATGACCGCGCTCTATGGCTGTGTCAGCCGGCGCGAATTCGCATCCGTCCGGAACACGATCGGCACTTCGCCGGTGCGCGTGTCCCGCATCTGCCCGAACCCGTTCATCGCAGCCATCCGGCCTTGCAGCACCACCTTCTGCAGCGCGCCGTGATCTGCCGACTTTCCACATACCGGGTCCGTGCGTGTCGCATCGCCCGTCAACAGGTACGCCTGACAGCGGCAGCCGCCGGCATCTTCCTCGCGCGATTCGCATGACTGGCATGGCTCCGGCATCCAGTGCGTGCCGCGAAAGCGTTGGAAGGCGTCGCTGCTTCGCCAGATGTCGCGCAGCGGCTGGCTGAGCACGTTCGGCAGCTCCAGCCCCGGCAGCATGCGCGCCGAGTGGCAGGGCAGCGCAACGCCATCCGGCGCGATGCCGAGGAATGTCGTGCCCCAGCCGTTCATACACTTCTTCGGGCGCTGCTCGAAGTAGTCCGGCACGACGTAAAGCAATTGGCATCGGCTGCCGATGCGGGTCCGGTAGTCGTTCACGACAGCCTCGGCGTCACGCAGTTGCTCCAGGGTGGGCATCAGCGCCAGGCGGTTCTCCCATGCCCAGCCGTAGTACTGCGTGTTGGCGAGTTCCAGGTATTCGGCGCCGATCTCCAGCGCCATGTCGATGATGGCACCCACGTGCGGCAGGTTATGCCGGTGCATCACGCAGTTCATCACCATCGGATAACCGTGGGCCTTGATCAAATCCGCCACGCGGCGCTTCAGATCGAAGGTGCGCGTGCTCGACAGAAAGTCGTTCATCTCACGCGTGGAGTCCTGGAACGACAACTGGATGTGGTCGAGCCCCGCCGCCCGCAACGCTCCAAGCCGAGCATCGGTCAGGCCCACCCCGGACGTCACGAGGTTCACGTAGAACCCGAGCCCATGCGCATGCGCGACCAGCGTTTCGAGATCCTTGCGCAATAGCGGCTCGCCGCCCGACAGCCCGAGCTGCACCGCGCCCAGCGCCCGCGCCTGGGTGAACACATCGCACCACTGCTCGGTAGCGAGTTCCCGATCGTGCCGCGTGTAGTCCACTGGGTTGGAACAGAAGGCGCAATGCAGCGGGCAGCGATAGGTCAGCTCGGCCAGCAGCCAGAGCGGCGGACCGGGCATCGGCGTGGCGGCCGGCGCCCGCAGCGAATCGGCCTCAAACGAGCCAGCCGCGTTCAAGTGCATGTTTGACAAAGGCGTGGACCTCCGGAGCGATGCCCTGCACGCCAAAGGCGGATTGCAGGTCGTCGATCAGCATGTCGAGGGTATGGGCACCGTCGCAGCGCTGCAGGATCGCAGCGGCGCTGTCATTGAGGGTGACCATACCCTCGGGGTACAGCAGTACCCAGCTCTGCTGCATGTCTTCCCATTGCAGCCGGAAGGTCCGGTGCAGCATGGGGTGGGCCGGATCAGGCAAAGGAGGGCTCATGGGCGTGGGCCTGTTGGATGGCGTCGAGCATCGACCAGAGGATGTCGAGCTTGAACTGCAGGATGTCCAGCGCACGCTGTTGCTGCTCGGGCGTGCGGAAGTAGTCGAGTGTCACGCGCAGGCCGTGCTCGACGTCGCGCGAGGCCAGCGGAATGCGTGAGCGGAAGTACGCCAGCCCTTCTGGCTGCACCCACGGATAGTGATCGGGCCAGCCGGCCAGCCGTTCCTTGTGGATGTCCGGCGCGAACATCTCCGTGAGCGACGAGCACACCGCCTCCTGCCACGGCGCTCGGCGCGCAAAGTTCACATACGCATCCACCGCAAAGCGCACGCCCGGCAGCAGATGCTGGTGAGACCAAAGTGCGTCGCGCGTCAGGCCCACGGCTTCGCCCAGCCGCACCCAACTCTCGATGCCGCCGGGGCGCGCATCGTCGCCATCGTGATCATGAATGCGGACGATCCACTCGCGCCGCGTTGCCCGGTCAGGGCAGTTGGACAGGATGGCCGCATCCTTGAGCGGGATGTTGACCTGGTAGTAGAACCGGTTCGCAACCCACGTGCGGATTTCCTCTGGTGTGCATTCGCCGGCGCGCATGCGCAGGTTGAATGGATGATGGATGTGATAGCCCGCCTGCTTCGCGCGCAACCGCGCTTCGAAGTCTTCGGCCGTCCACGCAACAGGGTGTGTCATAGCGAGATTTCCATGCCGTCGTAAGCCACCTCGATGCCGTGCGCCTCCAACTCGCGCCGCTGCGGCGAGTCTTCATCGAGGATCGGGTTGGTGTTGTTGATATGAATGAGCACCTTGCGCTTTGCGGGCAACTGGTCGAGCACTTCGATCATGCCGCCCGGGCCGGATTGCGCGAGGTGGCCCATGTCGGCTGCCGTCTTGGTGGAAAAACCAAGCGCGAGCATCTCGTCGTCTTGCCAGCAGGTGCCGTCCACCAGCACCACGTCGGCCGCGCCCATTTCGTCGAATACATGCGGTTCGACGCGGGCAAGGCCGGGCGCGTAGAACGCCCGCCGGCCGCTCTTTCTGTCGACGATGCGCAAGCCGATGTTGTCGCCCACGCGGCGCGCGTTGCGGCTGGGTGAGTAGGGCGGCGCCTTGCTCTCCAGCGGGATCGCCGTCAACGCCACATCGTCGAGCGGAGGCACCGAAAACGCCGTGCCGTCCAGCGCCAGCGCGCGCGTGTCGAGCCCGCAGTAGTGCGACAACATGCGTGTGAGCGGGAATGCGGTGGACAGATCGCTGATGACGGCCGCGCTGGCATAGACGGGCAGCGCTTGCCGATGCTCGCGCAGCATCAGCAAGCCGGTCACGTGGTCGATCTGCGCATCGATCAGCACGACGCCCACGATGCCCGTATCACGCGGCGCGCGTGCGGGTTGCAGCGCCGGTGAACTGCGCAGTTGCGCGAGGATGTCCGGCGAGGCATTCACCACGATCCAGTTGTGTTGGCCGTCGCCGAGTGCGATGGACGACTGCGTGCGCGGAGTGGCACGCACGGTGCCGCGCCGCACGCCATCGCAGTTGCGACAGTTGCAGTTCCACTGCGGAAAACCGCCGCCGGCGGCCGAGCCGAGAACCCTGAGTATTGTCATGATGCAAATCCAACGTGTCGGGCGGATTGAGCAAGAAGTCGGCCAGGGGATGGCGAAAAGGCATGCAAGCCGCGAGCCGAAAAAAAAGCCCGCCGTGAAGAACCGGCGGGCCTGTGGAGCCTTACGTGCTCAGCCGCGCAGCATCAGCGGTTGGCGATGTACATGGTGATTTCGAACCCGAGTCGCAGTTCGGTATAGGCGGGCGTTGTCCAGTTCATGTCTCCTCCTTGAGGGTTGGCATAGTTAGTGAGTGCACTGCGTTGTTCAGCGGCTGACGCAGGCGTTTGCCGAACACAGCCGCATCGTCATCAAGGCAACATCCATGCCCACTTCCGACTGGCCAACCACGTCTGCCCGCTTCAACCTGCGCACGCCGGACGGCCATTGCCTGCATGTGCGCCAATGCGGGCCCGACAGCGGTGAGCCCTGGCTGGTGCTACACGGCGGCCCGGGCAGCGGCTGCGCGCCGTCAATGGCCGCATGGTTCGATCCGCTGCGGCATCGCGCCGTGCTCCCGGACCAGCGCGGCGCCGGGCGCTCACGACCGGCCGGCACGCTACGGCGTAATACGGTGACGGCGCTGCTGACCGATCTTGAGCAACTGCGCGTCGCACTTGGCATTGAGCGCTGGGGCGTGGTCGGCGGCTCATGGGGCGCAGCGCTCGCGCTGGCCTATGCCGATCGCTTTCCCAATGCCGTATCGGCGCTGGTGCTTCGCGGCGCTTTCCTGACCGGTTTCGACGATGTGCAGGCGCTGTTCAACGCGCGCGGCGCTGGCCGTGATCTCTTGCGGGGCGTCGACGGGCGCGGCGAGGGTTTTCCCGCGGCCCGTGGTCGCCTTCTCGTTGCAACAGACATGTTGCAGCCTGGTACAACTGTTCAGAAATTGAACATCGCCAGGGCGTGGCAGCGTGCGGAACATCGGCTGCTGGGTCTGCCGCCGCAGACACGTCGCCAAACATGGCAGCAGCGCATGGCCCTCGTGCGCAAGTATCAGTTGCAGGCGCATTACCTGTATCGGCGGGCGGGGCTTGGGAAATCAGCGTTGCTGCGGGCGGCTGCGCGTATCGGCGCGAGGGGATTGCCGGTGACGCTGCTGCATGGGCGGGAAGACAACGTTTGCCGCCCCCGGAATGCGCTGCGATTGTCTGCAGCGATACCGCATGCGCGGTTGGTGTGGGTGCCGGGCGGGCACCTGGCGGTAGGGGAGATGGCGAAGGCGCTGGGCGCTGCCATCCGTGCATCGGCGTGGTCAGTTGGTGTCTGAGGGCAAGCCGCCGGCCTCGTCGATCCTGCGATAGATCGTGTTGCGTGAAATGCCGAGCGCCTTTGCAGCAGCGGAGATGTTGCCGTTGTGCGCCTTCACGGCCGCCATGATCGTCATGCTTTCCACATCGGCCAGCCGCTTGGGCTGGGAGCCGCCCACGCTTTGAGTGACGGGCGGCATAGCCGCTGTCGGTGCCACCGCGTTGTCTGCAGCCGGCTGATCGCCATGGCGCGCCTGCCAGTCTTCAAGAAAATCGTCAGGCAGATGGTCTTCGGTGATCTCTGGCGCGCCTTCGGCCATCAGCCGGGCGGTGCGCAGTAGATTGCCGAGCTGGCGGATGTTGCCGGGCCAGTGGTAGCTGCGGAACTTCTGCATCACGGCTTCGCTGATGGGGGGCGCGTCGGCCTGTTCGAGCTTCAGCAGCTTGTCGGCCACGACGTCCAGGTCGGTGCGCTCGCGCAATGCCGGCAGGCGCACGACCAGGCCGTTCAGGCGGTAGTACAGGTCTTCGCGGAACTGCCCGCTGGCCACCATCTCGCGCATGTTGCGGTGCGTCGCGCACACGACCGTCACATCCACCTGGATCAGCTTGTTGCTGCCCAGCGGCGAGACCGCACGCTCTTGCAGGGCGCGCAGCAGCCGCGCCTGCAGGTGCAGCGGCATGTCGCCGATCTCGTCGAGGAAGAGCGTGCCGCCGTTGGCCAGCACCATCTTGCCGATGCCGCCCTTCTTGCGCGCGCCGGTAAAGGCGCCTTCTTCGTAGCCGAACAACTCGGATTCAATGAGCGCTTCCGGAATCGACGCGCAATTCACGGCGATGAAGGGGCCGGCATGGCGCGGGCTGTCGGCGTGGATGGCACGCGCGAGCAGTTCCTTGCCGGTGCCGGTTTCGCCCAGGACCATGACCGGGATGTCTTTGCCGATGACCTTGCGCAGCTTGCCGATCACGGTCTGGATCTGCGCATCGCCGGTATCCAGTGCCTCCAGCCTTGCCGGTTGCCGGGATGGCTCGATGTAGGCCCGGCGCGGCGCCGTGTCGTGGTCGGTCGAACGTTCTGCGCCAATTGCACCGCCCACCATGCGGTTGGCCGGCCGCTTCCATTCGACGCGAGCAAATACCTTCACGCCGCTGGGCAGCTGCAACTGCACGATGCCTGCCGCCGCGGTACGTTCCCGGTCGATCAACTGCGACATCGACAGCCCGAACAGCGACGAAAAGGTATGTGCTTGAAGCGCGCGGATCGACAGGCCGAGCTGGAACTCGCCACTGCGGTTGGCCGACAGGAAGCGCCCCGCCGGCGTGAAGGCCGCAATTCCTTCGACCAGCGTGCCGATGAATTCCGGACGCGAGTGGAAGTGGATGCACACCACGTCCTGGAACGTGTTGGCAAACAGCTGGTTCTCGATCATCTGGGCCGACATGCGCACCAGCGCCATGGTGTGCTTGTGGAAGCCACGATGATCGCCCGTCACATCGAGCGCACCCACGGTGGCGCCGTACGGATCAAAGATCGGCGCACACGAGCAGGTGAGGAACTGGTTGGCTTCGAGGTAGTGCTCCGAGCCGTGGACCAGCGTGGGCTTGCCGTCGGCCAGCGCCGTGCCGATGGCGTTGGTGCCACGGCTCGCTTCCGACCACAGCGCGCCCGGCTGCAGGGCTACTTTGCTGGCCTGGGCCAGGAAATCGTCGTCGCCCATCGAATGCAGGATCAGGCCCGACGTGTCGGTCAGGATCACCATGCTCTGCGTGTTGACGATCTGGCTGTAGAGCGTCTCCATCACGGGCAGCGCGTGCGTGAACAGCGACTGGCTGCGCTCGATCTCGGTCTTCAGCTCGTTGTGCAGCACCGGGCAGAAGTCGGGCGATTCATAGGGCCGCAGGCCGTACGACTTGGATCGTTCGTGCGATTGCGCGATCAGTTCGGGCTGATCGTGCGGTGCGTCACCGAGCGTGGCCGGGGCGTTGTCGGAAGCGCGCGTGCCGGCTGCCGCGTGAGGGGTCATGGTGTGTCTCCTAAAACCTCGCCCGCAATCTGTGTGCGGGTCGGCCGGATCGCCTCAATTAACCAGGGAGCGAACCGGAAGTGTTGCGCCATGAAGCAAGACCCTTGCCAGGGTGTTGCATTCCTGAGCACCTGTGCCAACCCATACCTCCGATATCCGGAGCGTTTGGCGGATCTTGGCGGTGTCTCCCGGCAGATTTTCGACTTGGTATGGCTCTTGCAGAAATGCCTCCAAAAATCGTTTCAACGACAACAAGGAGACACTCTTGAAAACGCCTCAAAACTTGCTCGCGCTGCTTTCTGCCTGCGCATTTCTGGCCGCGGGATTGCCCGCAACCGCATCCGCTCACGGCGATGTCACGCCGCAGGCCGTAGACACGCACACCTTACCGCAACTCGGCGCCGATTGGCGTCAGGACAATCCATACCGGACCGGTCCCGCACACGACGAAGCGCTGCGGATCGGCTCCTCCGGCTTCAACCAGAACTGCGCGCGCTGCCATGGGCTAGAGGCCATCTCCGGCGGGATCGCCCCCGACCTGCGCAAGCTCGACACCGACTGCATGTCGTTGGCCGATGCCAAGAAGAAGGAAGCCTGCTACGGCGAGGTGTCGCAATACTTCACCGCCACCGTCCGTCACGGCCGCACCCGTGACGGCCGCGTCTACATGCCGCCGTTTGAGAACGTGCTGACCCAGGAAGCGGTCTGGGCGATCAAGACGTATCTGGAATCGCGCCGCGTAGAGGACTAGTAGGTCGGCCTGCCTCAGTTGGCAGCTTGGCGAGCCGGTGCTGTCCCTGCCTTCGTGTGCATCGGCTCGCTCATTTTTTCCGCCTGGAGATGTCTCATGAACGCCCGTTTTCGGTTGGCTGCGGCCGGAGCTTTTCGCCGCCTTGCCTGCCTCCTGCTTGCTGCGGCAGCCATGGTGTTGGGCGCCGTGCCGGCACACGCCGACATGGCGAAGATCCGCCAGAGCGGCGCCCTGAAGGTCGCGCTGTACAAGGGCCTGCCGCCGTTCTCCGATAACGTCGGGGGGCAATTCAGCGGCATTGATGTGGCGCTTGCCAATGCGCTCGGCAAGCAGATGGGTCTGTCGGCGTCGTTGCTGCCCTTTGACGCGGATGACGACGGCATGTCGGGCGACCTGCGCAATATGGTCTGGAAGGGGCATTACCTCGGGTACGGCCCGGCCGACGTGATGCTGCATGTGCCGGTCGACCCAAATTTCATTCGTCAGAATGGCCAGGTGCTGATCTTCGCGCCGTACCTTCGCGAAGGCTACGTGCTGGTGTACGACAGCGAGCGCGTCGGCAAGGTCAGCAGTTTCGAAGACCTCGCCGGCCAGGCGACTGGCGCCGAGCAGGGATCGGGCGGCGCAAGCGCGCTGCTGTCCAGCGCCAACGGCGCCCTGCGAGACAAGGTGAAGATCTATCCGGAGGCCAACGAGGCGCTGCGTGCGCTGTTCTCCGGCCAGATTGCCGCGGCAATGGTGACGCGGGCGCAATATGAAAGTGCGCTGAAGGCGCAGAATCAATCTGCCCCGCGCTTTGTGGCGACCGAGCTGCAGTCGCCGCTGCTGCCTGCCCGTGGCTGGGCGATCGGCATGGCCGTCAAGGCGGATCAGCGTGAACTGGCGCAGGCGCTGGAGAGCGCACTCAATGCACTGCGCGCCAGCGGCGAGCTGCAGCGCATCTTTGCGCAATACGGCG
This sequence comes from Ralstonia sp. Ralssp135, assembly GCF_047304345.1. NCBI lineage: Bacteria > Pseudomonadati > Pseudomonadota > Betaproteobacteria > Burkholderiales > Burkholderiaceae > Ralstonia > Ralstonia sp. Ralssp135. The sequence goes on along the minus strand of NZ_JBGLYZ010000007.1, from coordinate 30,346 downwards.
TGTCGATGGTGGCACCGTAGGCGCCACCGCCTGCACACGGAGCCGAACGTGTCGACGTACCTGATGCGCTGGCCGTGCGGGCTGCCCGCTCCGGCCAGCTCACGCGCTATGCCTTCTCCGCCGCGGCGTGCTTGGAGGGCAACGCGCTCACGTTGTCGTCAAACTGCGAATCCACAGGGATCTTCGAGAAGTGGTGGATCTTCGGCGCGTGCGAGTCGTCGACCTGCGCGTCGTGCGGGTCGATGAACGACATTGCCGTGCGGCGCTTGAGCATGTGCGAGTCACGCGATTGCGATTCGCGCCACAGCTCGGCCGTGAACTTGAGACCGGCGCGCAATGCGTGGGCGCTTTCCTGCCTGCCCTTGCGCTGGTCGGAGACGCGCTCGATGCCCTTCTTGACGACGTCTTCCAGGAACGTGATACGGGCGCGGTAATAGTCCGCGTGCATTTGTGCATCCATCACGCGCTGCTCTGCCTGGTACAGCTCCATGCGCAATTCGCTTAGCGCGCGTTCGGCCTGCTTCTCGGGAGAGGGTGCGTGGCTCAAGGCCCAGTTTGCAATCCACCGCAACATGGTCAAGCCCTCCTGTCTTGCGGTGTCCGCCGCCGGTGGGAAGACACCGTTCACTGCCCGCGCATTGATCGGAAGTGATCGCCGCTTGCCAAACAGACTAGCAAAAAAACCGGGGCGATTGCGCTAGTCCACGTGCATGCCTGTTGTGAAAAGGAAGCATGGTCCGTTTGGCTGAGAGGCGCGCGGGCCAAGTTCTGGTCTTATAGGCGGATTGCCTCGTGCATACAGTTTGCGAGGCAAACGTCACCTGCCTGCGCAAGCGATTGCGCACATGGCGGTGCCCGATTTTTTGGGTGCGACGTCAGCGGAACCGGTACGTAAGGGAAGTCATGGCCGTGGTCTGCTGGCGGCGCTGCGTGATCGGGCTGTCGGCAGCATCTCCTTGCAACCGCGCAACCGTGAGCGAGCCATTGGCCGTCCACCGATCATCGAGCTTGCACGTGACGATGGCATTGAAGTGGATGTCGCGCAGCCCCGCATGCGTGGCAAATACCGGCAGGCCCGAACGGGCGCTCTGCCCACCGTCCACGCCAAAGAACGTACGCATGTACTGACCGTTCGTCCATGACACGCCGGTGCCAAGGCTGAACAGCCAGCGGCCGAGCGGCGCGCTTGCGTAGACATCGGCGTTGGCGATCAACCCCTGGCGGTTACCGAGGATGTCCTGCTCCGCATCGGTGGACAGCGTGAGGAACGACACCGTGTACTGCGCGAATGCCTTTGCGCGCACCGTGGCATTGACGTTGCCCAGACCGTTCAGGCGCGCGTCGTCATGTGCATGGCGCCAAGTCGGGTCGAACTGGAAGTTGCCGCCCACCTGCCACGTGTCGTTGTTAGCCAGGTACACGCCTGCAAAGTCCATCCCCTTGGAAAAGAACCGGTGCTTGTATTCGATCTCCTGATCGATCCACGGAAACACGAAGCTCGATTTCGCACCTGGGTACTTGGGCGACACGTAAATCGCGGGGCCGACAGCGACGCTCCAGTCGCTGGCTTCGGCGCTGTTTCCTGCGCTGCTTTCTGTGCTGGTGGCGGGTGCGGTCTGGGCCCGGGCGGTGCTGCTCAATGCGCCGATGGTCATCAGAAGGAAGAACGCAAAGCGGGGCAGGGCGCGCGAAGACAGCGGCATGGGAGAGCAGGAATTCGAAAGGAATGTGAGCGAAGGAAACAGCGGGCACGCCATTCTAGTGGAACCGCCCGAACGCTGGATGACGGTGTGGCCGCCGCCTTCACAAAGCAAACCACCCTGCCAGCGTTGTGCGCTCGACAGGGTGGGCGTGACGCGACGCTAAGCGGGCGTTGAGGGCTTGGCGCTCAGATGATGGTTGCGATTGCCCGCACTCAGAACCGCGCAAACAGCTTGACGCCGTCGCCTAGCTTGCATGTGTACGAGACCTGGCTTTGCAGCGTGTAGGCGGGCATGGCGAAGATGTACGAGGCAAAGCGCGCGGTGCCATCGGCCGTGATGGTGTAGCGCAGGAATTGTGTGATGGGCGCACCATCACGGCCGACGGTGAAATGGGTGTCGGCAAAGCTGAGGGTGTGGTCCGGTTGGATCCGGTATGCATTGACGGTGAGACCGCCGCGCGTCTGTCCAGCAGGCGTGGTGTTGGTGTCGCCCTTGCAGCGCGACAGATCGATGGTTGCCGTCATGGGCTTGCCGGCGCTTAGCGCCTGTTCGGCTGTCAGCACGTCGGGCAGGGGAATGGTTTGCGCGCCGGCGAACAGCGGCAGGGTTGCAAGGGTTGCAAGCGCGGCGAGGGGTAGCGCGATCGGTTTCTTGGTCTTTGGGAGCATGCGTGATGTGAGTCGCAGGGGGCGATAGACAAACAACTCCGGTCCGCCATGCAAGCCGGGCCGGGCGGGGAGACACGCGTGGATCGTAGAAGAGATCATGCTCACCCACAACGCGAGATCGCGCCCCGATGCTCAACTTTGCTCATCCAAATAAAAAACGCCGGGAGTGCCCGGCGTTCTTCATGGCGCGACTGCCTTATTGCTTGGCGGGCGCAGCGGCCTTCGGTGCCGAAGCAGCGTCGGTCTTGGCTTCCGACTTGGCTGCAGCCTTGTGGGCCTTCTTGTGGGTGCGCTTCTTCTCGTGCTTGGCTTCAGCCTTCGGTGCCGAAGCGGCATCGGTGGTCGTCGCTGCAGCGGTCGCAGCCGGTGCAGGTGCCGCGGCCGGTGCGGACGCGGTGCCAGCTGCGAACACGGGGGCTGCGAAGGCACCAGCAACGATCAGAGCGGCCAGGGATTGAGCGACTTTCATGTGAGACTCCTTAATCAGATACAAGCGGGATATTGGGACTCCAGATACATGGATCTCGTCCCATTTGCGATCCATGCCTCCAAAAACGTCTCGCATTGAGAGCGCGCTGACCGCCGTTTGTAAGCGTTCTGCCCACGGTGTAAGCGCGCGTAACAGGGTAGGTTTCACGGCATCCAATGTCTGTTGCGATGGGTTGAGACACATCAAGGCCCAGCCCTGCGCATCGGCGTACCGTCAGGCTTCGGGTGGACAACCGCTGACGCGTACACCACACTGCGTGGTGATGCGTGGGTCATTTCGATGGCAGGCCGCGCATTGCATCGCGGGCGTGGGAGCGCAATGGGTCACGCTCCATCCGATACCGGTAGCGCCACAAACCAGTCTCTTCTATAAGGACAACACGATGAACAAGCTTCTGGCCGCCCTCGTGGCTACAGTCTTCAGCGCCGGCGCATTTGCGCAGGCATCCGCACCGGCAGCGGCTCCGGCACCTGCCGCGGCCGCGCCGGCACCCGCCGCGTCGGCACCTGCCGCAGGCGAAAAGGCAACGCAACTTCACAAGAAGAAAAAGAAACGCGACCATCGTCCGAAGCATCAGGACAAGAGCGCGTACGGCGTGGGCGGCTGATCTGCAGTAGCCCACCGATTTTCTGCACACCAAAGCGCCGGCCTCCTAGAAGGGGCCGGCGTTTTTGTTTTGTGCGAGCCGAAAAGATTCACGTTAAAGTCGCTTGACTTAGAGTGCGCTCTAACTTCTAAGCTCCGTTCATGACCACATTCCTGACCATCGCCCAAGTTGCAGAAGCCACCGGCCTGTCGACGCATACGCTGCGCTATTACGAGCGCATCGGCCTGCTCGACAGCGTGCAGCGGCGCGATAACGGCCATCGTGTCTTCCGCACCGAAGACATGAGGTGGCTTGAGTTCCTACTGCGTCTGCGCGATACCGGCATGCCGATCGCGCAGATGCAGGAGTACGCCGCGCTGCGGCGGCAGGGCGACAGTCTGGAGAGTGTGTCGGCGCGCCAACGCCTGCTGGAATCGCATGCCGCGGCGCTGGAAGCGGAGCTGCGCGCACGGGCCGAAACGCTGGCCGTGCTGCGCGTCAAACTCGTCGTCTACGATGGCATCCGGGCTCGGATTGAAGCCGTGGAAAACGCGTCAGGCTCCGCTTCCTCATCTTCCAAATCGAAACGCCAGCCGAAACGCCAACCGAACGAGGACGCGCATGACACCGAACACGCACACAGCACAAGCCGCAAACCACGCCAACCTGCAGGACGACCGCTACGCACGGGGCTGGCAAAAGCTGAAGGAAGTCGATGATGTGGCTGGCGAACGCGTGGTCGAGGCCATGGCCGACATCTCGCCCGACCTCGGCCGCTACATCGTCGAATTCGGGTTTGGGGATGTCTACTGCCGCCCGGGCCTGACGCTGCGCGAGCGCGAGATCGCCACCATTGCCGCGCTCACGGCGCTGGGCAACGCGGCACCGCAGTTGAAGGTGCACATTGCGGCGGGGCTCAACGTCGGGCTCACGCGCACGGAGATCACCGAGACGATCCTGCAGATGGCGCTATACGCGGGCTTTCCGGCGGCGCTTAACGGCATGTTTGCCGCCAAGGAAGTATTTGCTGCTCACGACGCCGAGGGCGCGGCCCCTGCCGGCGGATCGATGCGCCGCGAAACCAGCAACTGATCGATCCGGTGGTTGTCGATGTCGAGCACTTCAATATGCAGTGGCCCGATGTCGACGGTTTCGCTCTTCTTGGGAATGCGCTTGAGCGCGTAGATGACCAGCCCGGCGAGGGTTTCGACGTGGTGTTCGCCGGGCAGGTCGTCGAGGTCGAAGGCGCGTTTGACATCGCCCAGCGGCGTGACACCGTCGATCAGGCACGAGCCGTCATCGCGGCGCACGATCTGCTCGTCTTCGCCCAGGTACAGGATGTCGCCCATCACCGCGCCGACAATGTCGTCGAGTGTCACAACACCCACCACCAGCCCATATTCGTTGACGACCGCGCCAAAGCGCTCGTGCATCTCGCGAAAGCGCGTAAGCGCCTGCGACAGGTTGAGCGTGTCGGGCAGCACCAGCAGATTCTTGTCGTAATGCTTGCTGATGTTGCGGATCACGGCCGAGGACTCTTCCGACAGGATCTGCTGCAGGATGTCCTTGGACGCGATGAAGCCGAGCACCGAGTCGATGTCTTCGCGGCAGACGAGGTATTCCGCGTGCGGCTGCGCAATGATCTTCATCTTGATCGACTCCACCGGTTCGTCCACCGTGAAGTAGATCACCTCGTCGCGCACGGTCATCACTGAGGTGATGGTGCGTGATTCCAGCTCGAACACATTTTCGATCATGGCCAGTTCGTGTTTGCGCAGCACGCCGGCTTCCGCGCCTGCGCCCATCATGGCGGCAATGTCTTCGGTAGTGATCTGGTCGACGCGGTGCGTCGGCACGCCAAACAGCTTGAGGAACATGTCGGCCGCCCCATTGAACAGCCACACCACCGGCCGCAGCGCGCGCAGGCACGACTGCATCGGGCCGATAACCGACAGCGCGCAGCGCTCGGGGTAAAGCACGGCCAGGCGCTTGGGCAGCAGGTCGGCAAAGAGAATGAACAGCGCCGTCACGATGATGAAGCCGGCGATGCTGCCGATACGTTCGGCGCGGGCGGCAGGCAGCCAGTCGCCCAGCGCCCCCGCCAGCGGCCCCGAGATCTGGCTGTCGCCGATGACACCGGCCAGGATGGCCACCGCATTCACCCCGATTTGCACCACGGTGAAGAAGTTGCCAGGCATGTCCTTGAGTTGCAGCACGCGCAGGGCGCGGGTGTCGCCGTCGTCGGCCAGGGTTTGCAGGCGGGTGCGCCGCGATGCCGTGAGGGCGATTTCGGAAGCAGAAAAAAAGGCGCTGATCAGGATCAGCAGGGCAAAGATGAGGGCGGACATGATGGCGGGGCCCGTCCGGGCAAGTCGCGTCGTTGCGCAGCGACAACTGCACGGTCGCGTGGAATGTGGCTTCGAATGATCATGGTGCAGCGCTGATCGCTTTGTCAAACCACGGCGTGCGCGGATGATCTCAAACAATTGTTTATGTCCGAGGAGGATAGACGGCCATCCAAAATGTGGTTTGCCGTGTACCCGCGGCATCGGCGATACTTCACCTTCGGACACATTCTCTCGGTATGCCTTGCGGGGCCTGCGTTTACGGGCGGCAACCGGGGAAAAACAGCGGTTCCGGACGGCGCCACCACAGGCGCCGATCTTCAGTGCCGGCGCAGATCGGCCCAATTGATGCACCTAGTTGCATAGCGGAGTGCCAGTTCATGTGGGTTCTCAGCCGTTTACAGCGGCGCACCGGGGGGAAACGGGGGAATACGGCAGGGACGATCGCGCGGTTGGCTGGGCTTCTTGTCGCAGCCGCCGTATCGATGCCTTGTACGACGTTTGCGCAGCAAACGCCTGCCACCACCGGGTCCGGTGCGCCTGCGGTTACATCTTCCGTCTCGGCCAGCGCGCCGAACATCGCGTGGTACTACGGCGACAAACCGCCCGTGGCGCAGTTGCGCGCCTTCGATGCCGTTGTCGTTGAACCGGACCACGGGTTCGATCCATCGCAGTTCAAGACACCCAAGACGCAGTGGTACGCCTACGTGAGCGTGGGCGAGGTCACGCCAGAGCGCAGCTGGTACAAGGAATTACCCAAGGCCTGGTTGTTGGGCCGCAACGCGGCGTGGGCCTCGCGCGTGGTGGACCAGGCCCAGCCCGAGTGGCCGGCGTTTTATGTCGAACACGTCATCAAGCCGCTATGGGACAAGGGCTACCGGGGCTTCTTTCTCGATACGCTCGACTCGTATCAGTTGGTGGCCAAGGACGACGCCTCGCGCGCGGCGCAGGAAGCCGGCATGGTGCGGGTGATTCGCGCGATCAAGGCGCGCTATCCGGACGCCAAGCTGATCTTCAACCGCGGGTTTGAGATCCTGCCTCAGGTGCACGACCAGGCGTATGCGGTGGCGTTTGAATCGCTGTATCGCGGCTGGGACCAGGGCAGCAAGCAGTACAAGGATGTGAGCGACGCGGACCGCGAATGGCTGATGGGCCATGTACGCCAGATTCGCGACGACTACCACTTGCCCGTCATCGCCATCGACTACTGCCCGCCGACCGACCGTGCCTGTGCACGCGAAACGGCCAAGCGCATCAAGGCGCAGGGCGTGGTGCCGTACGTGACCGATCCCGACCTGTCGACCATTGGCGTGGGGCGCATCGAGGTGTTGCCGCGCAAGGTGTTGATCCTGCAGGACCGCGACCCGCGTACCACCATTGACACCAGCGAGGGCGTGCGCTTCGTGGCCACGCCACTCAATTTTCTCGGCTACGACGTCGAGTACGCCGACATCAACAAGCCGCTGCCCGCTTCGGTACCGCCCGACCGCTACGCCGGCGTGGTGGTGTGGGTGAACACCAGTCCGATCAAGCAGGTGGCGGCGCTGTCTTCGTGGGTGCGGCAACGTATTCATGACGGCGTGCACATCGCCTTCCTGAACCAGTTCGGCCTGCCGGTGGACGGCAGCATGGCCGACATGTTCAAGCTGCAGCTGGTGCGTGGGCGTGCCAACGGGCCGCTGTCGGTGGTGTCGCAAGACAAGATGATGGGCTTTGAAATGGCGCCGCAACCGGAGCGCCGTGAAGCCCAGCCGATCAAGGTGAGCGCGAATGGGCAGTCGCTGCTGCGGCTGAAGTCGGGCAACTTTGAGTTTGATGCTGCTGCCATTACCGATTGGGGCGGCTACGTACTGAATCCATACGCGGTGTTCTCCATGGACACCGTTGAGCAGGCGCGTTGGGTTGTCCAGCCGATCGAGTTCCTGCGCCGTGCGCTGGCGCTGCCGGACATGCCGATCCCCGATGTGACCTCTGAAAACGGCCGCCGACTCATGCTCGTGCACGTGGATGGCGACGGCTTTGCCTCACGCGCCGAGTTTCCCGGCCCCGAATATTCCGGCGAGGTGCTGCTGCAGGACGTGTGGGAGAAGTACCGCATCCCGACAACACTGTCGGTCATCGAAGGCGAGGTGGGCGCAAGCGGCCTTTACCCCAAGCTGACGCCGCGCCTGGAAGCAATTGCGCGCCAAATGTTCGCGCTGCCGTACGTCGAACTGGGCACGCATACCTATTCGCACCCGTTTGATTGGAGCCGCACCGTGCCCGGCGCCGCTGCTGATCGGGCCAAGGAAGGCCCGGGTGCGGACAAGGGCGGTGGCGACACCGCATTCACGCTGTCCATTCCCGGCTACAAGTTCAGCCTCGACCGCGAGATAGCAGGCTCCATCAACTACATCAACGAGCGTCTGGCGCCGCCCGGCAAGCGCGTGAAGGTTCTGCAGTGGTCGGGCGACTGCCAGCCCCCCGAGATCGCCGTGCGCATGGCCTGGGACGCAGGCGTGCTCAACATGAACGGGGGCGATACCACCATTACACGCAGCTCGCCATCGTGGACGGAGATTGCGCCGCTGGGCATCGACAAGGGCCCAGGGGCTTACCAGGTGTTTGCGCCAAACCAGAACGAGAACGTCTATACAAACGATTGGACCGGGCCGTTCTATGGTTTCGATCGCCTGATTGAAACGCTGCAGTTGACGGACACTCCGTATCGCTTCAAGCCGATCAACATCTACTACCACATGTATTCGGGCACCAAGCTTGCGTCGCTCAAGGCCTTGAAGAAGGTTTATGACTACGCGTTGTCGCAGCCCGTGTTCCCGATCTATTCGACCGAATATGTGGTCAAGGTGCTGGACTTCCGCAACATGGCCATCGCCCGAGAAATTGGTGACGACAACACCTGGGTCGTGCGCGGTGATGGCGATCTGCGCGAGCTGCGCTGGATGGCGCGCGGTACGCCGCGCCTGGCGGATGCGCAGGGGGTGGTTGGGTATGACAAGGCGGCCGGCGGCATTTATATCCATCTTGATGACGGCGCCGCACGCTTTGCGCTCGCACCGGAGGCGGAACCAGCCAAGCCGGCGTACATTGCGGAAGCCGCTGCCTTTGTGCGCAATTTCACACGAAACGGTAATGAGTTGAGTTTCGAGGCGGGCGGCTATTACAAGCCGTTTGTTCGTCTGGCCAACGCAGGTGCCTGCCGCGTGAAGGTCAACGGCAACCCAGCGCGCACCGCCCGCGCGCAAGACAACACCGTGCGTGTAGATCTGACAGGAGCTGCTGCGCAAACCGTGACCTACCAACGTATCGATGTGGTCTGCTGACCTGACCCCGCGTGAACGGCTGCTGCCAGCCTGGCTGATCGGCACCCTGGGTGCGCTGATCGGGCTGGCGCTCGCCTTGATGTTCCCCCGCGAACGTCTGGAGGCGCGCCTGCTGGAGGGCGGCAAGGTCGATGCGCTGTCGGTGGCCTACCTGGAAGCCTGGCTGCGCGTGCGCCCGAACGACGGCGAGTTCTTGAGCGTGCTGGCTGCCCAGTACGTGCGCACGGGCCGGCTGGCAGAAGCCGAAGCCATGGTCGCGCGCATGCGCGCGCTGCGCGACAAGACGCTCGACCGTGAAGCGCTGCTGCTTGATATCGCCATCCGAGAGCAACGCGCCTACGCGCTGCAACCGAACGATCCGCAACGCGCCGCCATGCTGGTTGACCTGCGTGGTCTGCTCAAGCAGGCGCTGGACTATCGCTGGACTGCAGCCGAGCTGGAGATGCTCGCCGCCAAGTCGCGTGGCTTGGACCAGGGGGCGATTGCCATCCAGTTCTATCAGCGTCTGGCAAAACAGGACGTGGCGCGCGCCGCGCAATGGCAGGCGCGTACTGCTGAGATTGCGCTGGGCGTGGGCGAATATCGTGCCGCAGCCGCAGCCAACTTTGCCGCGCAGGCGACCGCCAAGTCGCTCGACGAACAGCGCCGCTACTTCATCGCCGGGTTGAAGGCACTGCAGGCTGGCAATCTGCTCGACGATGCCATGACAGAAGCGCAACGCCGAGTTGGCCCGCTGATCGACGATACCGAAACGCTGCGCTTTCTTACGCGCCTGGCGATGGCATGTAACCGGCCGGATCTGGCAGACCAATACGCGCGCCGCCTGCTGCGGCTGTCGTGGCATCAGGCCGGGGAGGGCATTGCCTTGGCCTCCGGTGTCGCCCGTCATGACTGGGTATTCGCGGGCCGGCCTGAACCGCTGCCAAGTCCCGCAAACCTGGTGTTCATGGATGGCCCGGAAGGCCTGGCACGTCGACAGCGCCACGCTGCGCGCATTCGCCCGGTAGCGGATAAGCAGAACAAGGCTGACGATGCGGCTTCGTCCTCGCAACCGTCGGGCGCACAGGCCATCGCCCGCGGGATCGCCCCGTTCAATGCCGAAGACTACGACCTCGCGTTCCAGGTTTTCATGGGCAGCGGCAATCTGAACGACGCCATGCGCGTGGCCGAGGCCGCCGTGCGTCAACGCCCCGATCTGAAAATCTGGACCGAACGTGCCGCGCAGGTGGCTGAGTGGAACCGCCAACCGATGGCGGCGTTGAACTATTGGCTGGCGTACGCGCAATCCACTGGGGATGACGCGGCCTGGCACCATGTGTTGCGTCTGGCGCCCGCGCTCAACGAAGACCACGCCTATCTGGCGGGACTGCGCTACCAGGCAAGCCGCAACCCGGGCGACATGAAGTTGCTCGACCAGATCATCGCGGCGTACGAGCGCCTGGGCGAACCCGTGGAAGGGCTGGCGTATCTGAACAGCATCGCGCGCGGGCCGCACCGCCAGGTGGTGCTGGAGCGCTACGCCAATCTGGCCGAGCGCGCAGGCAAAGACGATCAGGCTTACGACACCTACGTGCGTCTGCAGAAGGAGTTCGGCCCCAACGCGCAGTACGCGCTCAAGCTGGCGAACATCCTGTACGTGCGCGGGCAGTTCGCGCAGGCGCTTGCCGCCATGCAGGCCGCAGACAAGGCGGCCACGCCAGCCGATGATCTCTACTGGCGGACCTTCGCCCAGCTCGCGCGGCTGAACCAGCGTGATGATCTGTCGCGCGAGGCGTATCGACAGTTGCTGATCGGCGGCAAGGCTGAGCCAGACGATCTGACAACGATGATCGATTTCTACGACGCCAGCCCCATCGATGCGGGTCGTCTGGCAGAACTTGCCTTCCGGAAGGACGGCACGATGGTTCACCTGCAGCAGGCCATTTACTACTACACGCGTGCGCGCGCCTTCCGCCGCGTCGACGGGTTGCTGGCCTCGCTCACGCCGGAACAGCGCAAAGCGGCCGAGCGATCCGCCGGCGTGCTGGGCGCGCGCGCCGAGTATTTCCGCCAGAGCGGTCAGTGGGATGCGGCCATGCGTGACTTGCGGCGCGCTGTGTCGCTGCCTGATGCGGGCAGCGATGTGAAGGCCGCTTTCCTGTGGGGCCTGCTGGATTCCGGACAGAACGCCGAGCTCAAGCGCGCATTGGCGCTTTGGCGTAGCGAGGCCGAAAACGATTCCGCGTACTGGGGCGCCTACGCTGCCGCCGGCCTGCAGCTGTTTGACGCCAACTTGGCGCTGCGCTTCCTGGGCCGCCAGGGCAAGTCGATGCAGACCGATCCGCTCTGGTTGCTGGCCTATGCGGATGCCCGCGAAATGGCCGGTCAGGCCGATGCTGCGTGGGCGCTGCGCCGCGAGGCGTGGTGGCTGCTGTGGCGCGCTGAAGACACGACAGGCAACGGCAAGGCCAACCCGCCCGCGGGGCGCCGCGTCGGCACGCGCGTCACGGTGGGGGATGGCGATGCGGTGCCGCTGGAAGAAGATACACGCGCTGAATTGCGCGCCCGGCGCATCTCACTGGCGCAAACATTCGGGTCTGGCGACCTGGCGCAGCGTCTGCTGATCGAGCTGCTGCGCGATGATCGCCGCGCGACGAAGCAGGCCCGCGAAGGTGGGCGCTCGGCAATGGATAAGTCCGAGCTGGGCGATATCGACACGTTGCCGCCCGAGCCGCCACAGACTCCCGCCGACAAGCGCAAGCAGGCCCGCGTGAGCGATCAGCTTGTTTCCGCCGTGGCCAAGGAGGCCGCGCTGGGCTGGGCGCTTTCGCAGGAGGCGAATGATCTGGCGCGCGCGTGGCTGCTGCAGCAGTACACGCGCCGCATGACGCGCCCGGCCTATGCCGAGATCTCCATTGCCCTGGCCGAGCGCGATCTGCAGACGCTCAACCGCCTGCTTGACGACACGCCTGACCGCATTCCGCTCTACAACCGCATCGATGCCAACGTGATGACGGACCGCCTGGGCGAGGCGCAGCGTCTGTCGTTTGAAGGGCTGACCACCGCCCCCGATGACGAGCAACTGCACGAACGTGTGCAGGAGACGCTGCTGACCAATGCGCAGGCGCTGGAGCCACGCGAGACGTGGTTCAAGCAGGCGCCGCTGACGTACTTCGAGAGCAGCGCGGCCGCCGGTATCCGCCTGACCGATCACTACAGCATGCTCGTGCGCGCCACCCAGCGGAACCAGCGCTCGACCGACGATACGCAGTTGACCGGCGTGCCCGCGCAGGATCGGCAGGTGGATTGGATCTCGCAGTACCAGACGCAGAACACGCAGTGGAAGGGCACGGTGGGTTGGCGCCAGGGGCTGGGCTCGCTCTACGCGTTCCGGCTGGACGGCCTGCTGGGGCAGGTTGGGCCGGTGGGCACAGAGCTTTCGATCGGTCGCAACCAGCCGGCCAATGAAACGCCGCAACTGCGTGTGGGCGGCGTGAAGGATCTGTTCTCGATCGGCAACAACTGGCGCCTCACGCAAAACGAATACGTGCGCGCTCGCGTGGAAGGCGACCGCTTCTACGGGCAGGATCGCTCGTTCCTGGGCAGCGGCATGGTGTTCGATGGCGAAATCGGTCACCGCTTCCGGGTGGAATATCCGGACTACACGATCCGCGTGGTTGGTACCGTCGCACGCTATAACGCTACGGGCACGGTCAGCCCGTTGATGGCTCGCCTGCTTCCTTCGGGCGCCGCCGCCGACGTTGACCAGATCATGCCGCGCTCGTTCAACCAGTTCGGCATGCTGTTTGGCTTCGGCACGGATTACCTGGACCGCTACACGCGCGCCTGGCGGCCCTTTATGGATGCGGGCATGCTGCATGACAACCGCGAAGGGTGGGGCGTGCAGGCCCAGCTTGGTGTGGCAGGCAGCGTGTTTGGCAACGACCATCTGGCGCTGTACATCGAGCACCAGTCGATTACGCGCGCGGGGACATCGCCGCTGACGGAGATCGGCCTGCGCTACCGCTGGCTCTACTGACAAGCAAGAACAAGACAACGGGGAAAGAACGAGATGAAGCACACAACGGAAGACTCCAGGGAGAACGCGATGACACCCTTGATCAACAAGATGAAAGCCGGGCGCCGGCGCTGGCTGGCCGTGGCAGCGGGCGTTGGTGCGGCGCTTGTGTTGTCCGCCTGCGCGGTGGTTGACAGCGCGCGTGCGCCGGCAACCAGCGCGTCGGATGCGTGGGTGGTCCTGCCCATCGCCAACTACACCGAAACGCCGCAGGCCGGCCTGCGTGCGGAGACGATTGCGGCCAGCATCCTCAAGGCGCGCGGCTTCTCCAACCTCAAGCAGTATCCGGCCAACCTGAACAGCGAGTCGCTGTTCGAGCCCGCCGAGCGCGAGGCCGTGGCGCGTGCGCTGGATTGGGCGCGCGGCGAGAAGGCCCGCTATGCCCTGACCGGCGCCGTGGATGAATGGCGCTACAAGGTCGGTGTGGATGGCGAGCCCGCTGTCGGCATCACGCTGCAAGTGATTGACGTGCAGACCGGCAACGTGATCTGGAGCGCGGCGGGCAGCCGCACCGGCTGGAGCCGCGATGCCGTGTCGGCGGTAGCGCAGAAGCTGCTGCGCGAACTGCTCTCGCCACTGGGCCGGGGCTGATGAAGACCGAGTCGGCAGGTTCCGCTCAATCGGCTGGCCGCGCCGCCGCCGACGGGCGCGGCCAGGGTGGGCGAACTGAGCGCCGGCGCAACGCGCAAGGCATTGGTGCGTCCACCTGGTATGGGCGCCTGATTGCTCCCGCCGTCTCCAGCCCGAGCGCAGTGCTCGAAACGCTGGGCGCGGTGGTGGCGGCCATTGGCGTCGTCTGGCTGTTCGCGCCGGACAACCCGCTGCTGCTCGGCTACGGCTTTCCGTGGATCTGGCTGGTGCCGCTCATCCTGGCGCTGCGCTACGGCACGCTGCTCGGCGCCCTGGCCGCGCTGGTGGTGCTGGGCGCCTGGGCCGTGTTCTACGGACAGACGGCCGCAGCCGGCAGCTTCCCGCGCATGTACTTTCTGGGCGGCCTGATGCTTGTGTTGGTCGGCGGGCAGTACGGCGACATCTGGGGCGCGCGGTTGTCGCGCGCCCGCACCGTCAATGGTTACCTGAACGACCGGCTGGCGGCGCTCACCAAAAACCATTTCCTGCTGCGCCTCTCGCACGAGCGCCTGGAAAACGACCTGTTGGCCAAGCCGACCACGCTGCGCGACACACTCACGCAGTTGCGCAATATCGCGCTGGCCGCGCGCGAGCACGGCACGGCCGAGAACGCGCCTGATGTGGCGCAACTGCCCGGCGCCGAGCCGTTCCTGCAATGGACGGCGCAGGCCTGCCAACTGGAAGTGGCGGCCATGGTGCGCGTGATCGGCAACCGCATCGACACCGAGCCGGTAGCCCGCGTGGGCACGCCGTTCGACATCGTTGCCGATGATCCGTTGATCCGCCATTGCATCGACACCCACACGCTGGGCCACCCGCAGGCGCCCGAGCTGCGGAATGTGAACAACCCCGAAGACGGCTCGCGCTACGTGGCGTGCGCGCCGGTGCTCTCGGGGGCGGATGAGCTGATCGGCCTGGTGGTCGTGCATCAGATGCCGTTCCTCTCACTGTCGTACGAGAACCTGCAGTTCCTGCTCGTGCTGCTTGGCTACTACGCCGACGGTGTGCGCCACCTCACCGTCAGCTCCGAGATCCTGGACCTCGTGCCCGATGCGCCGTACGAGTTCGCGCTCGACCTCGGCCGGCTGGCACGCCTGCATCGCGACACCGGTATCGATTCGTCGGTGGTGGCGCTCATCTTCCACCAGGACGAGGCCAGCGATGCGCTGTTCGAGAGCGTCGTGCGCAGCCGCCGTGCGCTGGATGTTGTCTGGCAGGCAAACGGCAAGAACCGCCGCGCCATCATCACGCTGATGCCGCTGTCGGGCGCGGGCGCCGTGTCGGCCTATCTGGTGCGCATTGAAGACAGCCTGCGTGCGCAGTTCGGTGTCGACTTCGAGGGCGCACATATCAGCGTGCAGACCTTGCATGTGACCGGCGAGCATCCGGGCGAAGCACTGCAGCGCTTCCTCTCGCGCTGCCATCTCGACGGATAGGGGCGGCCAGGCCATGCGGATCGACCATGTTTAAGCTCACGCTCGGCGGCATCGCGGCCCAGATCGCGGCAGTGGCGATGGCACTGCATGCCGGCAACAGCCTTGCGCTGCTGCTGTCGTGCCTGATGCTGCAGGGCACCGCCGCCGCGCTGATCGGCCTGGCTGCGTGGCGCTTGCTGCCGCGCCGCTATCGCGTGCCGTTCGTGTGGACGTATGGCTACCTCACGGCGCTGTGCTTTTTTGTGCCGGTGGCGGGTGGCCTGCTGGTGCTGGGTAGCCTGCTGCTCGCCAAGCTGTTTCCCAAGCCCGAAGACGACAAGGACATCGCCGATGTTGGCCTGCCGGTGTTCGTGGCGCATTTGATCTCACGCGTGACGCATGGCGGCGGAGCGCGGCTGCGAGCGCAACTCAGCAACGAGCGCGCGCCGGTGCAAAGCCGCATGACCGCGCTGGTGGCCATGCAGTCGATGCCCACGCGCACCGCCAGCCCCGTGCTGCGCGACCTGCTGGCCGATCCGGTGGACGACATTCGCCTGCTGGCCTACGGCATGCTCGACAACGCCGAGAAGGTGCTCACCCAAAAGATCCTGGCCGAGCTGCCACGCCTGGAAGAAGCCACCACGCCCGAGGCGCGCTACGACATCAACAAGCGCCTGGCCGACCTGTATTGGGAACTGATCTACCAGAACCTCGTGCAGGGCGACGTGTACCGCTACACCGCCGAGCAGGTCGAGCGCTACGCCAGCGCCGCGCTCGACATCCAGCCCGACAACGCCGCGCTGTGGTACATGCGCGGCCGGCTTGCCCTGTCGCGCCGCGAGCCCGATGTAGCCGAGTCCCACCTGCGCCGTGCTGAATCCCTCGGCTTCCCGCGAGACCGCCTGCTGCCGCCGCTGGCCGAAGCCTGCTACCTGCGCCGCGACTATGCCGGCGCGCGTGCGGCGCTGGCGCAGTTCTCCAGCCGTTCTCCGCTGCCGTTGCTGCGCCCGCTGTTGCGCTACTGGACATCATGAGCAACGACCACTTTCCGCGCGCCCAGTCTGCCGACGTTGCGCTGCTGCTCGAAGGGACCTTTCCCTACGTGAGCGGCGGGGTGTCGAGCTGGGTCAATCAGATGATCCGGGCGTTTCCGGACATCCGCTTTGCCATCGTCTTCATTGGCAGCCGCCGTGAGGATTACGGCAAGCCCGTCTACGCGATTCCCGACAACGTGGTGCACCTGGAGTGCCACTACCTGTACGACTTTCCGCCGCCGCCGCTGGTGCAGGCCAGCGGCGGCGATGCCGCAGCGTTCGAGCGCTCGCGCAAGCTGCACGACGCGTTGCGCGATCCGGCAAACAAGGAAGAGACGGCTGACTTGATTCGCGCCTCGATTGCAGACCTGCGCGACGATGGCCCGCTGGCCGAGGAGCAGTTCCTCTACAGCCACCGCGCGTGGGACATGATGACGGACTACTACCGGCGCTACTGCACCGACCCGTCGTTCACGGACTACTTCTGGACCGTGCGCATCATGCACAAGCCGCTTTGGCAGCTTGTGCGCATTGCCGAAAACCTCATCCCGGTGAAGGTGTTCCATACCATCTCGACCGGCTATGCAGGCTTCCTTGGCGCGCTGCTGCGCTATCGGCGCGGGCGTCCGCTGCTGGTGTCCGAGCACGGCATCTACACCAAGGAACGGAAGATCGACCTGTTCCAGAGCCAGTGGATTCGTGACAACCGCAGCATCTTCGAAAAGGACATCGCGCAGATCAGCTACTTCCGCGATCTGTGGGTGAGGTTTTTCGAAACCATGGGCCGTGTCTGCTATGACGCGGCCGAAGACATCGTCGCGCTGTACGAAGGCAATCGGCAGCGCCAGGTCATTGACGGCGCGCCGGCCGAGAAGACGCGCAGCATTCCGAACGGCATCAACCTGCCGCGCCTGGCTGCGTTGCGCGAGAAGCGGCAGGCCAGCGTGCCGCGCGTGATGTGCCTGATCGGCCGGGTGGTGCCGATCAAAGACGTGAAGACGTTCATTCGCGCCATGCTGACCGTCACGCGCGAGATGCCCGATGCGGAAGGCTGGATTGCCGGCCCGGAAGACGAAGACCCGGAATACGCGCAGGAATGCCACAGCTTGGCTGAAAGCCTGGGCCTGGGCGACCGCATCAAGTTCCTGGGCTTCCAGAAGATCGACGACATCCTGCCGAAGGTGGGCGTGCTGGTGCTGAGTTCCATCAGCGAGGCGTTGCCGCTGGTGGTGCTGGAAGGGTTTGCCGCGGGCGTGCCGTCAGTCACGACGGATGTGGGTTCGTGCCGGCAACTGCTGTTCGGCCTGGAGGGTGAGGACGCGGCACTGGGTGCGGCCGGCGCCGTGGTGCGCATTGCCGACCCGGCTGCCCTGGCCGCCGAAGTGCTCACACTGCTGCGCGATGAAACGCGCTGGCATGCGGCCCAGGCCGCTGGCATTGCCCGCGTCGAGCGCTATTACACGCAAGAGATGATGGTCGGCAGCTACCGCGAGCTGTATACGCGCCTGCAGACGTTGCCCGACATGAGTACCGAGCACGGTGCCAAGGCCGCTTCTGTCGCTGCGGCGGCCTGCCCGCACCACGCTCAGCAGAACAAGCCACATGAGGGAGCCCGCTGATGGCCGGCATTGGTTTTGAGCTGCGCAAGATGCTCAAGCGCGACAGCCTGCTCGGGCTGCTGCGCGCCTACACCTACGCCGGCATCATCAGCTCCGGGCCGTGGATTCTCTCCATCGTCGGGATTCTGCTGATCGGTATCCTGAGCCTGCCGTTCGTGATTCCCGGCTCGCTCATCACGCAGTTCCAGGTGTCGGTCACCTACCTGATTGCGGTCAGCCTGATCCTCACGGGGCCGCTGCAGCTTGCCTTCACGCGCTTTACGTCCGACCGCCTGTTCGAGAAGCGCGACGACCTGATCCTGCCCAACTACCACGCCGTGTCGCTCGTGATGACGCTGATCGCGGGCGGGCTTGGGCTGCTCGTCATCGTGTTTGCGTTTCCGCAGCAATCGGCCATCTACCGGCTGCTGATGCTGGCCGGTTTCGTGGTCATGGCCAACATCTGGATCGCAGTGATCTTCCTGTCGGGCATGAAGCAGTACAAGGCGATCGTGTGGATCTTCCTGGTCGGCTACACGCTCACCGTGCTGCTGGCGCTGCTGTTTAACCGGTTCGGGTTGGAAGGGCTGCTGCTGGGGTTCGTGACGGGGCAGCTCTTCTTGCTGATCGGCATGGCCGCGCTCATCTACCGCAACTTCAGCGGGCGGCGCTTCGTGTCGTTCGAGGTGTTCGACAAGCGGTTTGCGTATCCGTCGCTCATGCTGATCGGGCTGCTCTACAACCTCGGCATCTGGCTCGACAAGTTCATGTTCTGGTACGCACCGGGCACGGGGCAGCAGGTGATCGGGCCGCTGCACGCGTCGGTCATCTACGACATTCCGGTGTTCCTGGCGTACCTCGGCATCATCCCCGGCATGGCGGTGTTCCTGGTGCGCATCGAGACCGACTTTGTCGAGTACTACGACGCATTCTATGACGCCGTGCGGGGCGGGGCATCGCTTGAGCACATCGAAGACATGCGCAACACGATGGTGCAGACCATTCGTGCTGGCCTGTACGAGATCGTGAAGATTCAGGCGATGGCCGCACTCGTCCTGTTTGCCGTGGGCGCTGCGGTGCTGCGGGCGTTGCAGATTTCGGAGCTGTATCTGCCGCTGCTGTATGTCGACACCATTGCCGCGAGCTTGCAGGTGGTGTTTCTGGGCGTGGTGAACATCTTCTTCTACCTCGACCGGCGCCGCGTGGTGCTGGCGTTGACGGCGGCGTTTGTGGCGCTCAACGGCGTGTTGACGTGGATTACGTTGCAGCTCGGGCCGGCCTGGTATGGATACGGATTTGCCGTGTCGCTGCTCTTGGTTGTGATGGCGAGCCTGGTGATCCTCGACCGGAAGCTGGATCGGCTGGAGTACGAGACGTTTATGTTGCAGTGAGGCTGGCCGACAGCCTCCGTTGCTGTCCGGAACCCCGCCCGCGACACTTCAACCCCCGTTCACGACCCTTCAAGCCTCGCGCACCGCGCTCCAAGCGCCAGCCGCGAGGCTTTTTGCTTGGCGACTGCTGCTTTTTGCAGCAACACCATGATGCTTTTTGCTCCGTCATTGGGGCTTGGAGGCCGGCGCCCGGGGCTTTGTGCTCCACGGGTGAGGGTTCGAGCTCGGCACTCGGCACTTTTTGCTCGAGAATTTCGAGCTCTGATCTCGGTGGATGGCGCTCTGAGCTCGACGGCCGGAGCTTTTTACTCGGTGAATGGAGTTCCGAACTCGATGGGTGGGGTTCTTTGCTCGACGGTTGCAGGCCCGAACCTCACGTTCCGCGGTTTTTGCCTCGCAATGTGCTTGCGCGTGGGGAGCTGGAACACAGGCGGTACAGATCAGAAGGGCGGGTTGCTTTCCCCGGGGACGGGCGGAGGAGCGTTAGGGGATGGTTTTGATGGCGTGGTGAGTGGCCGGCGCCCGTCTCCAAATCGAGACGCGCACGCCGCGTGGATGGGCTACCAGTAACGATGCTGCGTTTAAATCGGCCCGTTTGCTGGGAAACGCTGATATGAAAACCTGATCGGCAGATTCAGCTGGCTTTGCGCAAACTTCCGCACCCGATGCGGTGCGTTGGATTTGCAGCATCAATTCGATTCTTGCCGGCCGGGAATGGGGTCGTGCTGCAAGGCGGATGAAAGGCCGGCCGAGAGAAACTTCTCTTGGAACGGGGGTTCAATGAAAGTTACGACAGACAGGCGTTCAGCTCGCATGCAGGCTGACCTTAAGATCAGCGTCTTTCAAGGCGTCTATGCTTGCCCCCGCTCCTCTTGATTGCCGCCTGTTCACGACCAAGAATCGGCTGAATCGTCCTGTTGTGCCGTCGTCCCCATTTTGATGAAACGTCCGTCGTTCTCTGCCCAGCTCACCATCCTTTGGGGGCTTGTTGCGATCATCCTTGCCACGCTTCTCGTGATCGTCTGGGTGATGGTTCGCTCCGCGGCAGACCATCACGTGGCAAATGCAAAGCTGCAGGCCGCGACAGCGTGCGATGCCGTTGCGTCGCGCTATCGCCAATCGATACTGCCGACCGACGCCGTTGCCAGTGCCGACCTGATGCGCGGCATCCTCGACGTTGTGCTTGCCTCTGCGCCGGGCGTGGAGGGCGGCTTCTGGTCACCACACGCGGGATCAAGCCGGAATGGCTTTCTCGCCTACGCGTTCCCGACCTACCAGGGCAGCGGTATCAAGCGGGACGTCCCCGAGGCTGAAATTCCGCTGATCCTCCGCGCATTACAGGCCAGCCTTCAGGGGCGGCAGCCTGCAACGGACGCTGTGGTGAACCGGCACGATGCCGTGGTCGCCTCCGCCTGCGCGGTACAGGGCCAACAAGGCGTGCTCGTCTGGACCATGACGCGAGCCCAGCCCGCGCTTGGGCAATACGGCAGAGATCTGGTGACCGGCCTTGCCATTGTGCTGACCGGGATCCTGGTGATTGCGGTGGCCTTTGGGGTTGTCCTGCGGCGGTGGAAGCGCCAACTGGGGCAACTGGAAATGGCCTTGCCGCCCCGCGGTGATGCCGCCCGCCTGCCACTGGTGGGTGAACCGGATCTGGATCGCATCGTCGAGGCGTTCAATGGTTACGTGGCGCGGGCAGAGGCGCTGCAGCACGAGACGGCCAGACTGGGGCAACGGCTGGCGCAGGCTGAGCGGTTCAGTGTGCTGGGCAAGCTGGCGGCGCAGGTCGCGCACGAGATACGCAACCCGACTGGGGCCATGCGGCTCAAGGCTGAGAATGCGCTGGCGGGTGACAGCAAGCGCCAGCAGGAAGCGCTTCGGGTCATCCTCGAACAAATCGGCAGGATCGAAGCGCAGTTGACGAGCCTGCTTGCGCTGACGCAGCCCGTCCGCCTTCATGTGCAAGAGGCCGATGTGGCGCAGTGGATGGACAACGTGGTCGGGTCGCATCAGGAGCTTGCCCAGCAAAGGCGCGTGAGCCTGGTCTCAACGAGCGACGTTCGGGAGGAAAGCGACGATGCGCCACCCAGGCCGGCCCGGTTCGATCAGGAACAAATGCGCCGTGCGCTCGACAACCTGCTCATCAATGCCATCCGGCATGCGGGCGCTGGCGGTGAGGTGACGGCGCTTGCTACACGCCCCCATGTTGGCAGCCGCGCTTATCTCAGGATTACCGTTTCGGACACCGGCCCCGGTGTGCCGCCTGAACAGCGCGCGCACATCTTCGAGCCATTTGTGACTGGCCGCGTCGATGGGTCCGGACTCGGCCTCGCCGTGGTCAGCGAGGTTGCGGCCGCTCATGGGGGCCGGGCATGGCTGGACGAAACCTCGGATACCACCTCATTCGTAATGGAAGTGCCATGGCAACCATCCTCATAGTCGATGACGACGATGCGTTTCGAGAGGGCTTGGCCGAAACCCTGACCGATCTCGGACACCGCGTGGTCGAAGCCGCATCGGGACAGGCCGCATTGCAGATGCTTGGCGACGGGCAGCCTGCCGATTGCGTGTTCCTCGATTTCCGTCTGCCCGATCTGAATGGCCTGGATGTACTTGAGCGCCTGGGCGAAGAACCGGCGCTGAAAGCCATTCCGGTCGTCATGCTCACGGCATACGCGAGTTGCGACAACACCATCGGCGCCATGCGCCTGGGGGCCTTCGAGCATCTGACGAAACCGGTAGGGCGTCGCGACATTGCGGTGCTGCTGGAGCGCGTCTTCTCGGCCAACCAGCCGCGCGCCTTGTCTTCTCATGCCGGCACGCCGTTTCTTGACGAGTCCGAGACTGACCGGCCTCAGTTGCTGGGTATCAGCACTGCCATGCGCACGGTACAGAAGCAACTGGGCCGCGCCGCCATGACCGACTCCACCGTGCTCATCACCGGTGAGACAGGAACTGGCAAGGAGGTGGCGGCGCGGGTGCTGCACGCCTCGTCAAATCGGCGGGCCGGGCCGTTCGTTGCCGTCAATTGCGCGGCCATACCGCATGACCTGCTTGAGAGCGAGCTGTTCGGGCATCGCAAGGGTGCATTCACGGGTGCCACCACCGACCGTGTCGGAAGGCTCGTTGCGGCCAACGGCGGTACGTTGCTGCTCGACGAAGTTGGTGACATGCCCACCGCAATGCAGGCGAAGCTTCTGCGCACGCTGCAGGAGCGCCACGTAACGCCGCTGGGCACGAACCGGGCCATACCGATCGACTTGCGGGTGGTGGCCGCCACGCACCGTGATCTCGACACCATGGTGGCGGCGGGACAGTTCCGTCAGGATCTGCACTACCGGCTCAACGTTGTGGCGCTGCATTTGCCGCCCCTGCGCGAGCGCGTGGCCGATATCGTCCCGCTGGCTGAATATTTTCTGGCTTTGGCCGTGCGCGCGACGGGGCGCCCGATGCATCTTTGCGCTGAGGCGCAGCGCATGCTGGTCGAGCACGCATGGCACGGTAACGTGCGTGAGCTGAAGAACGCCATGGAGCGCGTCTGTTCGTTGGCACCCGGGCCCACCATCACCGCAGATGATCTATCGTTTTTGCGCAGGCCAACTGCGGCGCAGGAGCGGCCGGTGCCTTCCGACCTTGTCGAACTCCCACTCACCGAAGCCGTTGAGCGCGTCGAGCGTGCCGTCATCACCCATGCGCTGGCGCTGGCGAATGGCAACCGAGCCGATGCCGCGCGCCGGCTTGGCATCAGCCGGCAGTCTCTCTACACAAAGATGGCGGCGCTCGGGTTGAGTTAAAACGTCAAGAAATCAGACACCCGGTGTCCACCAAGCGGGCATCCCTGGGCGGTATGCCCCCGCCGGAGCCTTGTCGCATCACGGTTTCCAGGATGGCATGGCACTTGCAATTCACTCCACGCCCCGCGACGGGAGTGAACCATGCAGCGCACCGAGCCCACCTTTCCAGCACGACATACCGCGCATCCCCCCGAGCGTGCTCCGCAACGCGTCTGCTGTGCTGTGCCCGTCGGCCTTGCCCCCTCACATAGCGCCTGTCCTGTGAAGGCTGGCGTAGCCAATACGGCACCGTTCTGTCCTCAACCGCTTCCGGTGTGGCCTGCAGCACGGCGCAAGTTCATGGCCGTTTTTCGACGTCCACTTTGAAAGAAGCACGACTGATGCATCCGATCGACCCAGCACGCCTGGCAGAAGCACAAGGCACTGTCACGCAATTTCTGATGAACGAACACGGCGACCTGGACGGCTTCATTCTCGACGGTACCTGGCAGGTGTATTTCCCACCGAGCATGTCGGCAAGCGTTGCGGCGCATGTCACACAAGGCGACACCGTGCGTGTACAAGGCGCCGCGCCACGCAGGACCGACGTCATGTCGGTGTTTGCGATTGAAGCCGAAGACGGCGAGACCATCGTCGATGAGGGACCCGGGCGCAATCGGAACCACGATAACGAGCGGGACGTGCAAAGGGTGCCTGTTGATTTGATCGGCACGGTGGTGCTGCCGCTCTATGGCCCTAAGGGCGAGCCATGCGGTGCGCTGCTGGGGGGCGGCACTTCGCTGCGCATGGCAGTGCGCGCCGCAGAGGAACTGGCGAGGTATCTCGCGCCTGGCACGCGCGTGCATGCGTGGGGAGAGCTCGTCTCGAGCGAGTTGGCCAGCACGCTCGATGTGGCCGCCATAGCGTTGGCCAGCGATGGCGTTGCGCACCCGTCTACACGGGCAGGTCGGGAGAACGCTGCTCGATGACGATGCACGCCCTCACAACCGGAGCCAAAACCAAACCAGAGCAGCACGCCAGCCGCACACCGTCCGCGCGCAGCCTTCGGGGCCTCGACGCGCTCAGCTTCCTGATGGCCGATGTCCGGGACGGCGTCGGGCCTTTTCTCGCGGTATTCCTGAAGGGGACGCAGCACTGGTCTTCGGCGGATATCGGTCTTGTCGTGGGTGCAAGCGGGCTGGCCGGCGCGATCGCCCAGATACCGGCGGGCATGTTGGTAGACGCCGTGCGGGCCAAGCGCGCCATGATTGCCATTTCGGCCGGTGTAATCGGCCTGGGTTGCATGCTGATCGCATGGTCGCCCACGTGGTCCGTCATCTTTTGCACGCAGCTTGCGCTGGCGCTCGTCTCGGCGGTCGTCGGGCCGTGCCTCGCCTCGTTAAGCCTGGGCATCGTCGGGCACCGCCGGCTGCCTGCACGTGTGAGCCGCAACGAGGTCTTCAACCACGCCGGCAATTTCAGCGGCGCGATCCTGGCCGCAACCGTCACGCACTACGCAGGCACGCTGTGGCTGTTCTACATCGTCTGCGCCTTTTCAGTGGCAAGCGCGTTTGCGGCGGCGCTCATTCGACCAGCCGACGTTGACTATGAGATCGCGCGCGGCGGCGAAATGCTGCACTCGGAAAGCGGGGCCGGGAAACCGCAGCCGATCCTGGACGTGTTCAAACGGCGCGATCTGCTGGCGCTGCTCGCCACAGTTGTGCTGTTCCATTTTGGCAATGCAGCCATGCTGCCGCTTGCAGGGCAGATGATCGCCGTAGAAGCCCCGCACAAGGGCGTGCAGTGGCTCGGCGCGTGTGTAATCGCGGCGCAGCTCGTGATGATTGTGGTGGCAGCAGCAGTCGGACGCGCAATCAAGGCCGGTGTCGGACGGAAGAAGCTGTTTCTCATCGCGCTGGTGGTGTTGCCAGTGCGCGGCGTTCTGTTTGCACTGGCGAGCAGCCCGTACGCCGTCATTGCAATCCAGCTTCTGGATGGCGTGAGCGCCGGCATTTTCGGCGTTGTCATCACGGTCATGCTGTCCGACATGATGCGCGGCACCGGGCGCTTCAACCTTGCGCAAGGCACCGTTGCGCTGGTCGTGGGCATTGGCGCAGCACTCAGCAATCTCACCGGCGGCCTGTTGGTCGACCGCTTTGGCTTTGCCGCCGCGTTCCTCGCACTCTCAATCGTGGCCGTTGCGGCCATCTTCGTCTTTGCGGTCTTCATGCCTGAGCGCTCATCGGCTGAAGAGGCCACCCAAGTCGCGCATTCAGGCGCGTAATTCTGCAGTGAAACCAGGAGCGAAACGGCAGCACAACGCAAGGCAGCGCAATGCAGTTTGAACGGCACGAGCCGTACCGTGATTTGAATAAAACGTCTTCAGAGAAAGACTTTCCTTTTGGATGGGGAGCAGTATGAAAGTCAGGACACAATTACTTTCCGCGTTCGCGGCGCTCGCCGTTCTGGTGGCGATCGTGGCTGCCATGACGTGCTATCAGTTGAACGCACTCAGTGCGAAGTTCGGGAATTTCGAGCGTGGCCTTTACCTGAGGTCCACCCTGGTTGCGGCGGTGCAATTGAATGTCGAGCGAAGAGCTGTTGCCGCGCGCAATCTCGTGCTTGCCGACACGGATGCAGATCGGCGCACCGCAGCAGACGCGGTAGCCAAGTCCCATGCAGGTGTGCAAGCCCAACTGGCGCGCCTGGAAGATGAGGCCAAGAGCGGCCCGGATGCCACCGACAAGACCCGCGCCCTGGTGGCCGCCATTCGCGCGGTTGAGAACCGGTACGGCCCTGTTGCGCTGGCCATCGCGCAGTTGGCCGAGACCGGCCATCGCGACGCCGCAATCGACAAGATCAACCGGGAATGTGTGCCGCTGCTTGCCGAGCTCGACAAGGCTGTTGAAGCGTATGACACGTTCGTATCCACCCGATCGCGCCAGGCGGTGGAAACGGCACAGGCGTATGCAACCACGGCCATGTGGATAGCCGTGGCGGCAGGGCTGTTTGCGTTTGCTGCAGCCGGTGTGCTGGGTATTGCCATTGCGCGCAGCGTGTTGGGCGCACTCGGGGCGGAGCCCTCAAGTCTGGCCGCCATTGCTACCCGCATTGCCGGCGGCGACTTCCGCGAACAGGAAGCGTTCAGGATCGCGCCAAGTGGCAGCGTGCTGTCTTCAATGAAGCAGATCTGCCAGGGCCTGGGGTCGCTTATCGGCCGCGTGGGTGACGCGGCGCAGTCGGTTTCTGCTGGCTCCAGCCAGATCGCCAGTGGCAACGTTGATTTGTCGAGCCGCACGGAAGAACAGGCCTCCGCACTGGAGGAGGTGGCCTCCAGCGTGGAAGAGCTGACTACGACGGTGCAGCAGAACGCCGCCAATGCGCGAGAGGCTGCCACGCTGGCGGTCAATGCCTCTGACGTTGCCAAACAAGGCAGCGACGAAGTGGACAACATGGTTCAGACCATGGGCAAGATCAGCGCTGGCTCGGTGCGCATCAACGAGATCACGGCGCTTATCGAGGGGATCGCGTTCCAGACGAACATCCTCGCGCTCAACGCAGCGGTGGAGGCCGCACGTGCCGGTGAGCAGGGTCGCGGCTTTGCGGTGGTTGCCAGCGAGGTGCGCACGCTTGCGCAGCGGTCGTCTTCTGCGGCCAAGGAGATCAAGGGGCTGATCGAATCGTCGCTTGAGCATGTGCGCGAAGGTGACGTTGCCGTGGGGCGTGCGGGGCAAACCATGCGATCCGTTACCACGGCCGTGGCTAACGTCACGCGGCTGATCGAGGACATTGCATCTGCCAGCGCCGAGCAGAGCCAGGGTATTGCCCAGATTCACACGGCCGTCTCGGAAATGGACCAGATGACGCAGCGCAATGCAGCGCTGGTGGAAGAGGCGGCAGCCGCATCGCAGGCACTGGAAGAACAAGGCAGCCTGCTTGCGGAGTCCGTGAAGCATTTTCAGGTTGCCTAGAACACGCATGCGCAAAGTGCGCTCGTGTTGTTCTGCGCTTTGAGGGCGGACCTGAATGGTGACCGTATGAAATGGAGCTGACGGCATGGTGGCAGGCGACACGCACAGAACTGACGAGAAAGGTCGAGAAGCGTTGCACGAAGACGATCGCTCTCACCGTACCCCGCTGGCCCAGATCCTGATGGGCGTTCTTGCCGTCACCGTCTTTGCAGCCGTGATGTTCGATGTGATGAATGCGGACGGTTATCTGGGCGCCTGGTACACGGATGTCACGGGCTACAAATGGCCTTGGTCAGGCCGATGCCTGCTCTTGCCGTGCTCCCACCGCTAGGCCATTTGGCACCTTACGCGGTGCGAGGCACTGCCCGTAGGCTCAGGGGAGCGATATCGGGTCGTCGACGAGATAGACGAAGGAGGAAATGATGCGAGGATGGCGGATTCAACACTTCGACGGCTGTGCGATACACGTGCTGGTCGTGCCGGGCAGTAGAGGGCGGCTCGGTTATTCATACACCGGCTTCGTCTGCGCACGCGAGAATGAGGCAATGATCTATCCGCGCCTGGAACGTTTTCATAACGCCTCGGCCGAGTTCGATTCAGCCGAGGCAGCCGTTGCGGCGGCGGTGGGGCAAGGAAAAGCCATTGCTGCACGCTTGCTCACCCTGCGCGGAGAGGAAAACGCTCCGTGTTTCACGGCCAGTATGCTGTTGGCCCCACCTTTCCGTGCAGGGCGCGACGCAGACAGTTGACCGCGGGGGGCAACCAACCCATAGCCCCACAACATCCCCCCCAACAACTCCGCATTTGCCCAACCACCGCTGGGCTCCTTAAGCTGCACCCGACATTCCAAATCTCGCAGCTTCTTCATGCAAATAGCAGTAGTGGGCGCCGGCATCATCGGCATCAGCACGGCCTATGCGCTGGCTCAGGAAGGCCATCAGGTCACCTTGGTCGAGCGGCATCCGGGCCCGGGCGAAGGCACCAGTTACGCCAACGGCGGCCAGTTGAGCTACAGCTATGTGGCGCCGCTGGCGGGCCCCGGTGTGCTTTCCCATGTGCCAGGCTGGCTGCTGCGCCGCGATTCGCCGCTGCGGCTGAAGCCGTCGCTGGACCCGGCATTGCTGCGCTGGGGGCTGCGCTTTATTGCAGCCTGCAATCGTGACCGCGCCGATCGCACCACGCGTGAGTTGCTCGCGCTGTCGTTCTACAGCCGAGCACGCATGGAAGCGCTGCGGGAGGCGCTGCCGGATCTGGCATTCAGTTTTGCCCGGCGCGGCAAGCTGGTGGTGCATCGCGATGCTGCGGCGTTTGAATCGGCTCGCGCGCAGGTGGGCTATCAGGCCACGCTCGGGTGTGAGCAGCATGCGTTGTCCGCCGATGAGGCGGTCGCCCACGAGCCCGCGCTTGCCGGCGTGCGCGACCAGATTGTCGGCGCCATCTACACGCCCGACGAAGATGTGGCCGATTGCCACCAACTCTGCGTCGGCTTGTTCAACCGGCTGCGCGCGATGCCGAACGTGACGCTGCGCTTCAATACCGGTGTTGAAGCGTTGTGGACCGAAGGGCGCCGTGTGCGCGGCCTCAAACTGGCCGATGGCGAGCAAGTTGCCGCCGATGCGGTGGTGATGGCCGCGGGTGTGACCAGCGCCAGGCTGCTCAGCCCATTGCGCATCGACCCGGGCCTGTACCCGCTGAAGGGTTACAGCATCAGCCTGCCGCTGGGCGAGGGCGATGTTGCACCGGTGATCAGCGTGACGGATGCTGCGCGCAAGATCGTCTATGCCCGCATCGGGCAGACGCTGCGTGTGGCGGGCATGGCTGATTTGGTGGGTTGGTCAACGGCGCTGGACACGCGCCGCGCGCAGACGCTGTATGACGAAACGCGCGCGCTGTTTCCGGGCGCCATGCGGGCGAATGATGCGGGTGCCGATGCCGCCCCTTGGGCCGGCATGCGGCCTGCAACACCAACGGGCGTGCCCGTGGTGGGCGCATCGCCGGTGGAAGGGTTGTGGTTGAACGTGGGCCACGGCGCACTGGGCTTTACGTTGGCGCTTGGCAGTGCAGGTTTGTTGGCCGATCTGATTGCCGGCCGCAAGCCCGCGATTTCCCCAGTGCCGTATGCGCTGGCCGCGTGACACAAGAACGAGATTCAAAAGACCGAGCGCGCTGGCTTGATGATGCGTATCTGGCCCGTGCCAATTGGTAACCCAAGTAGTCTGGAGCGAACACACCCATAGGAGGGGAAGCATGAAGACCTTGCATTCGACCAAACGTATTCTGTGTGGCCTGACGCTGGCTGCGGCTGGCGCGCTGGCAGTGCTGTCGACCGGCGCCCAAGCGCAGTCGAACGACACGCTGGCCAAGATCAAGCAATCGGGCGTGATCTCGGTGGGCTATCGCGAGTCGTCGATTCCATTCTCGTACCAGGCTGACGCCAATACGATCACGGGCTACTCGCAAGAGATCTCCAACATGATCGTCGCGGGTGTGGAAAAGACG
This sequence comes from Ralstonia sp. Ralssp135, assembly GCF_047304345.1. Taxonomy (NCBI): domain Bacteria; kingdom Pseudomonadati; phylum Pseudomonadota; class Betaproteobacteria; order Burkholderiales; family Burkholderiaceae; genus Ralstonia; species Ralstonia sp. Ralssp135. Next base: position 863 of record NZ_JBGLYZ010000007.1, on the reverse strand, counting down.
GTGGGCAAGAAGCTGCAGGTCAAGCTCACGCCGATTACATCGCAGAACCGCATTTCGCCGTTGCAGAACGGCACGATCGACTTCGAGTGCGGCTCGACCACCAACAACCTTGAGCGCCAGAAGCAGGTGGCGTTCTCGAACAACATCTTCATCTACGGCATGCTGATGCTGGTGAAGAAGGACTCGGGCATCAAGGACTTTCCCGACCTGAAGGGCAAGACCGTGGTGACCACCGCCGGCACGACCGAAGACCGCATCCTGCAAAAGATGAACGGTGAAGCCAAGGACGCCGACAAGATGAACCTGATCCTCGCGAAGGATCACGGCCAAGCGTTCCTGACGCTGGAATCGGGCCGCGCTGTGGCCTTTGTGATGGACGAGCCGCTGCTGTATGGCGAGCGCACCAAGGCCAAGAACCAGGCCGACTGGGTTGTCACGGGCAAGCCGCTGCAGACCGAAACCTACGCTTGCATGATGCGCAAGGACGATCCGGCGTTCAAGAAAGTGGCCGACGACGTGATTGCCGACCTGATGAAGTCGGGCAAGGCGAACGATCTGTACAAGAAATGGTTCCTGTCGCCGATTCCGCCGAAGGGCCTGAACCTGAACTACCAGATGACGGCCGGCATGAAGGAGCTGTACGCACATCCGAACGACAAGGCCATTCAATAACCTGCCCACCATCCTACTGCGCGGTCCGATCTTGGCCCTGTGATGCTCACCGTACCGATGTACGGCTGCGCTTCTCGGGCCAACCTCGGACCGCGCAGTAGGATGGTGGGCAGGTTATTGAATGGCCTTGTCGTTCGGATGTGCGTACAGCTCCTTCATGCCGGCCGTCATCTGGTAGTTCAGGTTCAGGC
>NZ_JBGLYZ010000079.1:0-5088 GCF_047304345.1 Ralstonia sp. Ralssp135 | reverse complement strand
AACGCGATGATGCTGTAGCCGAGGAGGATGGTGAGCGAGGTAATGAACTGGCCCAGCGGCGTGCGCGGCACAAGATCGCCGAAGCCCGTGGTGGTGAGCGTGACCACCGCCCAGTACATGCTGACCGGAATGCTGGTGAAGCCATGCTGCGGCCCCTCCACCACGTACATCACCGTGCCGAGGATGATGGTGATGATGAAGACGGTACCTAGGAACACGAAGATCTTGTGCCGCGCGTTCAACAGCGCACGCAGGAGGATCTGCGCCTCTTCAAAGTAGACCGTGATCTTCAGTATCCGGAAGATGCGCAGTAGACGCAGCAGCCGCACATCGAGCAGGTAGGCCAGTTCGGGCACAAAGATCGCCAGCCACGTCGGCAGGATCGAGATGAAATCGATAACGCCGTAAAAGCTGAGCACGTAACGCCAGGGTCTGCGCACCACGAGGATGCGCATGACGTATTCCGCCGTGAACAGCAGTGTGAAGAGCCACTCGAGCACCGTGAAGAGCGTGCCCGCGCGGCCGCTGACGCTCGGCAGGCTGTCGAGCATCACCACCAGCACGCTGGCGAGGATGGCGCCAAGCAGGGTCAGATCGAACAGCCTGCCGGATCGTGTTTCGGCTTCAAAGATGATGGTGTACCAACGCGCGCGCCAGCCGCTCTCGGGTTTGCCGAGATACTCGCCAAGGCGCGCATTGTGGGCGTGCCATCGGTTGCGGCTGGTGCGGGGCGGATTCCTCATGGCCGTCGCGTGCTCAGAAGCGGGGCAGGTCCGGATGCGGCAGCAGGCCGTTGCGCACGTGGAGCTTGCCGTATTCGGCGCAGCGCGCGAGCGTGGGGATGGCCTTGTCCGGGTTCAGCAGGCGCACCGGGTCGAAAGCCGCTTTCACGCACAAAAAGGCGTCACGTTCTTCCGCCGAGAACTGCACGCACATCGAGCTGAGCTTTTCCACACCCACGCCGTGTTCGCCCGTCACGGTGCCACCGAGTTCGACGCAGGTCTCCAGAATGTCGGAGCCGAACAGCTCGGCGCGGTGCCATTCGTCCTGGTCTTCGCCGTTGAAGAGGATGAGCGGGTGCATGTTGCCGTCGCCCGCGTGGAACACGTTGATGCATCGCAGGGCGTACTTCTGCTCCATCTGCTGGATGCGCCGCAGCAGCGTGCCGATGTGCTTGCGCGGGATGGTGCCGTCCATGCAGTAATAGTCCGGCGAGATGCGGCCTGCCGCCGGGAAGGCGTTCTTGCGGCCGCTCCAGAACTTCAGGCGCTCAGCTTCGCTTTGCGACACCTGGATGCGCGTGGCGCCCGAGGCGCGCAGCACTTCGCTCATGCGGGCGATTTCTTCGGCCACCTCTTCGGGCGTGCCGTCGGATTCGCACAGCAGGATGGCCGCCGCATCGAGGTCGTAGCCGGCGCAGACGAATTCCTCAACAGCGGCGGTGGCGGGCTTGTCCATCATTTCCAGCCCCGCCGGGATGATGCCCGCGGCAATCACGTCGGCCACGGCGTTGCCGCCGGTTTCCACGTTGTCGAAGCTCGCCATGATCACCTGCGCCAACTGCGGCTTGGGGATTAGGCGCACGGTCACTTCCGTCACCACGGCCAGCATGCCTTCGGAGCCGATCACCGTTGCCAGCAGGTCCAGGCCGGGTGCGTCGGGCGCTTCGCTGCCGAATTCGACGACCTCGCCATCCATCATCACCGCGCGCACGCGCAGCACGTTGTGCACGGTCAGGCCGTATTTCAGGCAATGCACGCCGCCCGAGTTTTCGTTGACGTTGCCGCCGATGGTGCAGGCAATCTGCGACGAAGGATCGGGCGCGTAATACAGCCCGTGCGGATTGGCGGCTTCCGAGATGGCGAGGTTGCGTACGCCCGGCTGCACGACCGCCGTGCGCGTATAAGGATCGACCTTGATGATGCGTTTGAACTTGGCCAGCGACAGCACCAGCCCGCCCGGCGTCGGCATCGCGCCGCCCGAGAGGCTCGTCCCCGCGCCGCGGGGCACCACGGGCACGCCCATGCGGTGGCACACGCGCAGGATTTCGACGACCTGCGCCTCGGTATCCGGCAGGACCACGGCCAGCGGCACCTGCCGGTAAGCGGCGAGGCCATCGCATTCATACGGGGTGGTGTCTTCGCGCTCCCAGAGCAGTGCGTCGTCGGACACGATCTGGGACAGCGCGGCGGTCAGCTCAGCCTGTAGGGCGGTCAGATCGCGGGCGGTGGCGGACAACGACGATGGCGCATTCATGGGGTGTCTCTCATGGTTCTGCCCGCCAGCGCTGGCCGGGGTGGGAGGCACTATAGCCCGGCCGCCGCGCCGCGCGGCGTGTTAAGGACTTTTGCTGCGATGAATTTGGCTCGCCGGGACGGCCAATGTGGTTCATCGCGGTGCTGCAAGGGTTCACTGCTCGTTCGCGGAGGTCCGACCTGCACGATCGAGCCTTCGACCATCGACGGTGGTGCTCAAACCATCGAGCTTCACACTAAAAGTTTCGAATCTGAGGTTCCTCTACCTCACGCGTGAGGCAAATAGAGTCGGCGTTGATGAAAAAAGCAGCAACGATGAGGTTCAGAACGTCGCCTTCGAGGCCCGGAGGCTCGGCCCATGACGCTTTTTGCTCCGACGTTGCTGCTTTTTTCATCAACGCTGAGGCTTCAGAGCCTCAACGTCGATACTAAAAGTTTCGAATCCGGTGGTTTGATGTCCAGTTACGAGGCTTGGCTGCCCACGGCTGACCGGTTTACCAATCCAGCCCAAGCAACCAATCCACAAACTGCCGCGCCTCGGGCTTCATCGGCGCCTGTTCGCGCTGGACGATGTAATAAGCATGCGGCGACGTCGATTCGATGTCCAGCAGCCGCACGATCTGCCCCGAGCCCAGCCAGTTGCGCGCCATCGCCTGCCGCACCAGCGCAACGCCCTGGTTGGAGGCCACCGCTTCAAGCATCAGGCCGATGTCGTTGAACAGCGAGCCGGTGGCGGGCTCCGCCGCGTCTAGCCCCGCCGCCTCAAACCACGGGCGCCATGGCTCCAGCGGGCTGCGCAGCAGCGTGAGATTCAGCAGCTGCGACGCTTCGGTGATGGTGTTGCCGCTGATCTGCTCGAAGTAGCCGCGCCCACACGCCGGGAAGACCCGCTCATTGAGCAGCAGCGTCGTCTTCAGGTCCGGATAGCGGCCGGTGCCGTAGCGGATCTCGACATCGGTGTCCTCGGCTTTCACGTCGAGGAACGGGATGGAGAGATGCAGTTCCAGATCAATGTGCGGGTACAGCCCGTTGAACTCGGGCAGACGCGGCACGAGGTGCTGGCGGCCGAACGTGGGCGGAATCGCCACGCGAAGCCGCGCGCGCTGCTTGCTGAACTCGGGCCGCGCCAGTTCGTGCAGCGTGTCGAGCGCGACTTGCACGCTGCGCAGGTAGCGCGTGCCGGCGGCGGTGAGCCGCAGCGCTGTGCCGGTGCGCACGAACAGTTCTTCGCCCCACAGTTCTTCGAGGTTCTTGATGCGGTGCGATACCGCGCTCGGCGTGACGGACAGTTCTTCGGCGGCACGCGCGAAGCTCGCATGGCGCGCCCCCGCCTCAAAGGCAATCAACAGATGCAGCGGAGGAACGCGCTTGAAGACGGAGGACATGCGGGCGGTCGCTGGTGGGTGAGTCGGTTACCGGTGGAAGATCTTGCCGGGGTTCAGGATGTGCTTCGGGTCCAGCGCCTGCTTGATGCTGCGCATCAGGTCGATCGCATCGTTGCCGTGTTCGGCGATGAGGAAGTCCATCTTGTGCAGGCCCACGCCATGCTCACCCGTGCAAGTGCCGTCCATGGCGATCGCACGCGCGACGATGCGCTGGTTGATGCGCTCGGCTTCTTCCAGTTCTTCCGGCTTGTTCGGATCGATGAGCAGCGCGACGTGGAAGTTGCCGTCGCCCACGTGGCCGACGATGGGAGCGGGCAGTTGCAGCGCGCTGGCGAGCAGGTCCTTCTCGGTTTCCACCACGCAGTCGGCCAGGCGCGAGATCGGCACGCATACATCGGTGGTGACGGCGCGGCAGCCGGGCTTGAGCTGCAGGAACGCAAAGTAGGCGTTGTGCCGAGCGTTCCACAGGCGGCTGCGGTCTTCGGGGCGCGTTGCCCATTCGAAGCCTTGGCCTTTGTGTTCAGCGGCGATCTGCTGGACGGTCTCGGCCTGCTCCTGCACGCCGTGCTCGGAGCCGTGAAACTCGAAGAACAACGTCGGCATTTCGGGCAGCGTGAGCTTGTCGTATTGGTTGATCGCGCGGATGGCGAGCGCGTCGACAAACTCCACGCGCGCAATCGGCACGCCCATCTGGATGGTGTCGATCACAGCGGACACCGCATCGCCCATGCTCGGGAAGGCGCACACGGCCGCGGACACGGCTTCAGGCTGCGGATACAGCTTGAGCGTGATCTCGGTGATGATGCCAAGCGTGCCTTCGCTGCCGATGAAGAGGCGCGTCAGGTCGTAGCCCGCCGACGATTTGCGTGCACGGTTAGCTGTTTTGATGATGCGGCCGTCAGCGGTGACCACCGTCAGGTTCAGCACGTTCTCGCGCATCGTGCCGTAACGCACGGCGTTGGTGCCGGACGCGCGCGTCGCGCACATGCCGCCGATGGACGCATCCGCGCCCGGGTCGATCGGGAAGAACAAACCGGTATCGCGAATCTCGGTATTGAGCTGCTTGCGCGTGACGCCCGGCTCGACCGTCACCGTCAGGTCTTGCGGGTGCACCGATAGCACGTGGTTCATCTGCGACAGGTCGAGGCTCACGCCGCCGGCCACGGCCAGGAGATGACCTTCGAGCGACGATCCGGCGCCATACGGGATCAGCGGAATTTCGTGTTCGAAGCAGAGCTTGGCAACGGCGGCGACTTCCTCGGTGGTCTGCGCGAAGACGACGGCGTCGGGAAGCATCGGGTCGTAGGCGGATTCGTCGCGGCCGTGGTGGGCGCGCACGGCTTCGCTGGTGGAGATGCGGTCGGCGAAGCGGGTGCGCAGCGCGTCGAGCATCGCAGGCGGAATCGGCTTGCGGATGCACTGGGAGGGAGGGGCTGGGTGGTTCATGG
>NZ_JBGLYZ010000078.1:0-5516 GCF_047304345.1 Ralstonia sp. Ralssp135 | reverse complement strand
GTTGGCAGCGAGTTGATGATAAAAATTCTTCGACGAGTTGTTGACAGCGACGAAAAAGCTCTGCATAATCTCGTTTCTCTGCTGCAGACAACGCAGCGACGCGGTGAACAAAGTTGATCGCGAAGTTCTTTAACAAACAAACAGCCGATAAGTGTGGGCGCTTAATACTGGATGCGGCGGATTTCGATCCGCTAGCTAACAAGTAATGAAGTGCTCGCACAGAAGTAAGGTTTGAACGAAAGTTCAAGTCAGATTCTGAGAGTGAGCGACCGCTCGTAAAGAGCGAAAAACAGCAGATTGAACTGAAGAGTTTGATCCTGGCTCAGATTGAACGCTGGCGGCATGCCTTACACATGCAAGTCGAACGGCAGCATGATCTAGCTTGCTAGATTGATGGCGAGTGGCGAACGGGTGAGTAATACATCGGAACGTGCCCTGTAGTGGGGGATAACTAGTCGAAAGATTAGCTAATACCGCATACGACCTGAGGGTGAAAGTGGGGGACCGCAAGGCCTCATGCTATAGGAGCGGCCGATGTCTGATTAGCTAGTTGGTGGGGTAAAGGCCCACCAAGGCGACGATCAGTAGCTGGTCTGAGAGGACGATCAGCCACACTGGGACTGAGACACGGCCCAGACTCCTACGGGAGGCAGCAGTGGGGAATTTTGGACAATGGGCGAAAGCCTGATCCAGCAATGCCGCGTGTGTGAAGAAGGCCTTCGGGTTGTAAAGCACTTTTGTCCGGAAAGAAATGGCTCTGGTTAATACCTGGGGTCGATGACGGTACCGGAAGAATAAGGACCGGCTAACTACGTGCCAGCAGCCGCGGTAATACGTAGGGTCCAAGCGTTAATCGGAATTACTGGGCGTAAAGCGTGCGCAGGCGGTTGTGCAAGACCGATGTGAAATCCCCGAGCTTAACTTGGGAATTGCATTGGTGACTGCACGGCTAGAGTGTGTCAGAGGGGGGTAGAATTCCACGTGTAGCAGTGAAATGCGTAGAGATGTGGAGGAATACCGATGGCGAAGGCAGCCCCCTGGGATAACACTGACGCTCATGCACGAAAGCGTGGGGAGCAAACAGGATTAGATACCCTGGTAGTCCACGCCCTAAACGATGTCAACTAGTTGTTGGGGATTCATTTCCTTAGTAACGTAGCTAACGCGTGAAGTTGACCGCCTGGGGAGTACGGTCGCAAGATTAAAACTCAAAGGAATTGACGGGGACCCGCACAAGCGGTGGATGATGTGGATTAATTCGATGCAACGCGAAAAACCTTACCTACCCTTGACATGCCACTAACGAAGCAGAGATGCATTAGGTGCTCGAAAGAGAAAGTGGACACAGGTGCTGCATGGCTGTCGTCAGCTCGTGTCGTGAGATGTTGGGTTAAGTCCCGCAACGAGCGCAACCCTTGTCTCTAGTTGCTACGAAAGGGCACTCTAGAGAGACTGCCGGTGACAAACCGGAGGAAGGTGGGGATGACGTCAAGTCCTCATGGCCCTTATGGGTAGGGCTTCACACGTCATACAATGGTGCATACAGAGGGTTGCCAAGCCGCGAGGTGGAGCTAATCCCAGAAAATGCATCGTAGTCCGGATCGTAGTCTGCAACTCGACTACGTGAAGCTGGAATCGCTAGTAATCGCGGATCAGCATGCCGCGGTGAATACGTTCCCGGGTCTTGTACACACCGCCCGTCACACCATGGGAGTGGGCTTTACCAGAAGTAGTTAGCCTAACCGCAAGGAGGGCGATTACCACGGTAGGGTTCATGACTGGGGTGAAGTCGTAACAAGGTAGCCGTATCGGAAGGTGCGGCTGGATCACCTCCTTTAAGAGCGTGCATCCGACGTTAGGCGTCCACACTTATCGGTTTGTTTGATGTTACAGCCAAGGGTCTGTAGCTCAGGTGGTTAGAGCACCGTCTTGATAAGGCGGGGGTCGTAGGTTCAAGTCCTACCAGACCCACCAAGTTACGGACGGTGGAAGTTGTTCTCTACCGTGACTGGGGGATTAGCTCAGCTGGGAGAGCACCTGCTTTGCAAGCAGGGGGTCGTCGGTTCGATCCCGTCATCCTCCACCAATACCTTCTGGTTGCCAAACGCAAGCATCGACAGAGATGTCGATGAGTGCGGTGTTTGCGTTTGGCTTAGCCAAGACGAGTGATAACTCGGCTGTTCTTTAACAATATGGAATGTAGTAAAGGTGTCGCGGTGCGTTGATGAGACGCACATTCAAACGCGACACTGGGTTGTGATTGTATCAACCAGTATTACCAGAGCAATCGAAAGATTGTCTTGGAATACGGCACAACGCGAGAACTCAGCCTATAGCGAGACATACTCGTTATAGGGTCAAGCGAATAAGTGCATGTGGTGGATGCCTTGGCGATTACAGGCGATGAAGGACGTAGTAGCCTGCGAAAAGCTGCGGGGAGCTGGCAAACAAGCTTTGATCCGCAGATGTCCGAATGGGGAAACCCGGCCCGAATGGGTCATCTGTTACTGAATACATAGGTAACAGAAGCGAACGCAGTGAACTGAAACATCTAAGTAGCTGCAGGAACAGAAATCAACCGAGATTCCCAAAGTAGTGGCGAGCGAAATGGGATCAGCCTTGTACTCTTTAGCAGTATTGTTAGCAAAGCGGAATGGAAAGTCCGGCCATAGTGGGTGATAGCCCCGTATGCGAAAACAGTATTGTGGAACTAGGTGTACGACAAGTAGGGCGGGACACGTGAAATCCTGTCTGAAGATGGGGGGACCATCCTCCAAGGCTAAATACTCGTAATCGACCGATAGTGAACCAGTACCGTGAGGGAAAGGCGAAAAGAACCCCGGGAGGGGAGTGAAATAGATCCTGAAACCGCATGCATACAAACAGTCGGAGCCTGGAAACGGGTGACGGCGTACCTTTTGTATAATGGGTCAGCGACTTACATTCAGTGGCAAGCTTAACCGATTAGGGAAGGCGTAGCGAAAGCGAGTCCGAATAGGGCGTTCAGTCGCTGGGTGTAGACCCGAAACCAAGTGATCTATCCATGGCCAGGTTGAAGGTGCGGTAACACGTACTGGAGGACCGAACCCACTAACGTTGAAAAGTTAGGGGATGAGCTGTGGATAGGGGTGAAAGGCTAAACAAACTTGGAAATAGCTGGTTCTCTCCGAAAACTATTTAGGTAGTGCCTCGTGTCTCACCTTCGGGGGTAGAGCACTGTCATGGTTGGGGGGTCTATTGCTGATTACCCCGCCATAGCAAACTCCGAATACCGAAGAGTGCAATCACGGGAGACAGACATCGGGTGCTAACGTCCGGTGTCAAGAGGGAAACAACCCAGACCGCCAGCTAAGGTCCCTAAATATTGCTAAGTGGGAAACGAAGTGGGAAGGCTAAAACAGTCAGGAGGTTGGCTTAGAAGCAGCCACCCTTTAAAGAAAGCGTAATAGCTCACTGATCGAGTCGTCCTGCGCGGAAGATGTAACGGGGCTAAGCAATATACCGAAGCTGCGGATGCACGTAAGTGCATGGTAGGAGAGCGTTCTGTAAGCCTGTGAAGGTGTCTTGTAAAGGATGCTGGAGGTATCAGAAGTGCGAATGCTGACATGAGTAGCGATAAAGGGGGTGAAAGGCCCCCTCGCCGTAAGCCCAAGGTTTCCTACGCAACGTTCATCGGCGTAGGGTGAGTCGGCCCCTAAGGCGAGGCAGAGATGCGTAGCTGATGGGAAGCAGGTTAATATTCCTGCACCGTCGTATGATGCGATGGGGGGACGGATCGCGGAAGGTTGTCCGGGTGTTGGATGTCCCGGTCCCTACATTGGAGATGGCACTTAGGCAAATCCGGGTGCGTGATTCAAGGGTGTGGGGCGAGCGACTTTAGGTCGCGAAGCAATTGGAAGTGGTTCCAAGAAAAGCCTCTAAGCTTCAGTCATACGAGACCGTACCGCAAACCGACACAGGTGGGCGAGATGAGTATTCTAAGGCGCTTGAGAGAACTCGGGAGAAGGAACTCGGCAAATTGGTACCGTAACTTCGGGATAAGGTACGCCCTTGTAGTTTGACTGGCTCGCGCCAGAAGGACGAAGGGGTTGCAATAAAATGGTGGCTGCGACTGTTTAATAAAAACACAGCACTCTGCAAACACGAAAGTGGACGTATAGGGTGTGACGCCTGCCCGGTGCCGGAAGATTAAATGATGGGGTGCAAGCTCTTGATTGAAGTCCCGGTAAACGGCGGCCGTAACTATAACGGTCCTAAGGTAGCGAAATTCCTTGTCGGGTAAGTTCCGACCTGCACGAATGGCGTAACGATGGCCACACTGTCTCCTCCCGAGACTCAGCGAAGTTGAAGTGTTTGTGATGATGCAATCTCCCCGCGGCTAGACGGAAAGACCCCATGAACCTTTACTGTAGCTTTGCATTGGACTTTGAACCGATCTGTGTAGGATAGGTGGGAGGCTTTGAAACCGGGACGCTAGTTTCGGTGGAGCCGACCTTGAAATACCACCCTGGTTTGTTTGAGGTTCTAACCTTGGCCCGTGAATCCGGGTCGGGGACAGTGCATGGTAGGCAGTTTGACTGGGGCGGTCTCCTCCCAAAGTGTAACGGAGGAGTTCGAAGGTACGCTTGGTACGGTCGGACATCGTACCTAAAGTGCAATGGCAAAAGCGTGCTTAACTGCGAGACCGACAAGTCGAGCAGGTGCGAAAGCAGGACATAGTGATCCGGTGGTTCTGTATGGAAGGGCCATCGCTCAACGGATAAAAGGTACTCTGGGGATAACAGGCTGATACCGCCCAAGAGTTCATATCGACGGCGGTGTTTGGCACCTCGATGTCGGCTCATCTCATCCTGGGGCTGTAGCCGGTCCCAAGGGTATGGCTGTTCGCCATTTAAAGAGGTACGTGAGCTGGGTTTAAAACGTCGTGAGACAGTTTGGTCCCTATCTGCCGTGGGCGTTGGAATCTTGACGGGGGCTGCTCCTAGTACGAGAGGACCGGAGTGGACGTACCGCTGGTGTACCTGTTGTCTCGCCAGAGGCATCGCAGGGTAGCTATGTACGGAAGAGATAACCGCTGAAAGCATCTAAGCGGGAAACTTGCCTGAAGATGAGGATTCCCTGGAGACTTGATCTCCCTGAAGGGTCGTTCGAGACCAGGACGTTGATAGGCTGGGTGTGGAAGCGCAGTAATGCGTTCAGCTAACCAGTACTAATTGCCCGTGCGGCTTGATCCTATAACCGGTATGTTTCCGGCTGGGTCCGCCTTGTGCCTGATACTCACAAATCACAACCCCAAATCTACATTCCCATATTGGTCGCGTTGACCTCGTCAACGTGGCAACAAGTCATAGCCTGGTGACCATAGCGAGTCGGTACCACCCCTTCCCATCCCGAACAGGACCGTGAAACGACTCCGCGCCGATGATAGTGCGGATTCCCGTGTGAAAGTAGGTCATCGCCAGGCTCTCCCATCAACACCCCAGCTCCATCAAAGAGCTGGGGTGTTTGTCTTTGCG
>NZ_JBGLYZ010000077.1:0-6277 GCF_047304345.1 Ralstonia sp. Ralssp135 | reverse complement strand
CCGACGAGCCGCCCGGCACGTGCTCGACGTTCCAGGGGTTCTTGACCGCGCCGAAGGCCGAGTTCTCATTGGACGAACCCATTGCAAACTCGTCCATGTTGGTCTTGCCCAGCGTCACCATGCCGGCCGCGCCCAGGCGCTCGACGACGGTGGCGTCAAACGGGCTGGTGTAATTGCCGAGCATCTTGGAGCCCGCCGTGGCGCGCCAGCCGCGCGTGACGAACACGTCCTTGTGCGCGATCGGCACGCCGGTCAGCGGCGCCGCGTTACCGGCTGCGATGCGCGCGTCGGCGGCCCGGGCCTGGGCAAGCGTTGCCTCGGCGTCGACGTGGGTAAAGGCGTTGAGGTGCGCCCCGGCCTCGATGCGCGACAGGTAATGGCGCGCCAATTCCTCCGCCGAAACCTCCTTGGCGGCGAGTTGGGCGGACAGGGCTTTGATCGTGGATGCGGTCATCGAATACGTTCGGATGGGCTGCCGGCAAGCGCCGGCGACGTCGAATGGAGAGGGCTCAAGACGGGCGCGGGAGCGCCGTTTACGCGGATTACTCGATCACCTTGGGCACGAGGTACAGGCCAGCTTCGGTGGCCGGCGCGCATTGCTGGTAGTCCGCGCGGCGGTCAGCCTCGGTGACGGCATCGTCGCGCAAGCGCTGTGCTTGCGCCTGAACCTGCTCGATCGGGTGGGCCATCGGCTCAATGCCGGTGGTGTCCACGGCCTGCATCTGCTCGACCAGCGAGAAAAACTGGTTGAGCTGGGTGAGGGTCTGCGCGGCCTCGCCTTCGGAGACTTCGATACGGGCAAGGTGGGCGATACGTTTGACGTCGGAGAGATCGAGTGCCATCGGAGTGGGTCAGTGAGTGCGGCGGCGGGCGGGCAGCGTACGGCAAGCGACGGCTACTGCGCGCGAGGGGCGCCCAGGTTGGGCCCCGACAGCGCCGATTTGCCGCAATTTTGGCGCCAAACGCCCGCCGAATACCCGCAGAATGCCCGAATTATAAGGTATGATTGCCGACTAAATTTCTAAGTCAGCAGGCGACTTCGTGCAGTCACGGACCCTCTGATTAAGTACTCCGGGAACCTCCCGGCAGTCGCACCGTCAGCATCAGGCGACACTTAATCAAAGGTTCCTTGGGGGCCCCCTCTCCGGGCGGCCCAGCCTCGGCAGGATGGCCAGTGCCACGGCACCCCACCGTCGATCACCACGGAGCCCGCGACATTCCCGGGAGCGCAGTAGCAGGATCGGACCGCATGGCATGCCCTTGCGGCGTCCGCGCGTTGGTGCAGCCGTTGCGCCGCAATCCTGCTACTGGGCCGCCCATGACTCGAAAAACAGGATTCATTCGATGTTCGGCTTTTTGCGCAGCTATTTCTCCAACGATCTCGCGATCGACCTCGGCACCGCCAACACCCTGATCTACGTCCGCGACAAGGGCATCGTCCTTGACGAGCCCTCGGTGGTGGCCATTCGCCAGGAAGGTGGCCCGAACGCCAAGAAGACCATTCAGGCCGTCGGTAAGGAAGCCAAGCAGATGCTGGGCAAGGTGCCGGGCAATATCGAGGCGATCCGCCCGATGAAAGACGGCGTGATCGCCGACTTCACCGTCACCGAGCAGATGCTCAAGCAGTTCATCAAGATGGTGCACGACACCAAGCTGCTGCGCCCGAGCCCGCGCATCATCATCTGCGTGCCGTGCGGTTCGACCCAGGTCGAGCGCCGCGCCATCCGTGAATCGGCGCTCGGCGCCGGGGCGTCGCAGGTGTACCTGATTGAAGAGCCGATGGCCGCTGCCATTGGTGCTGGCCTGCCGGTGTCGGAGCCGTCGGGTTCGATGGTGGTGGACATTGGCGGCGGCACCACCGAGGTGGGCATCATCTCGCTGGGCGGCATGGTCTACAAGGGCAGCGTGCGCGTGGGCGGCGACAAGTTCGACGAGGCCATCGTCAACTACATCCGCCGCAACTACGGCATGCTGATCGGCGAACAGACCGCCGAAGCCATCAAGAAGGAAATCGGCTCGGCCTTCCCGGGTTCGGAAGTGCGCGAAATGGAAGTGAAGGGCCGCAACCTGTCGGAAGGCATTCCGCGCGCCTTCACGGTGTCGTCCAACGAAATCCTGGAAGCGCTGACCGACCCGCTGAACCAGATCGTCTCCTCGGTGAAGATCGCCCTGGAACAAACCCCGCCGGAACTGGGCGCCGACATTGCCGAGCGCGGCATGATGCTCACCGGCGGCGGCGCGCTGCTGCGCGACCTCGACCGCCTGCTGGCCGAAGAAACCGGCCTGCCCGTGCTGGTGGCCGAAGACCCGCTGACCTGCGTGGTGCGTGGCTCCGGCATGGCGCTCGAACGCATGGACAAGCTCGGCAGCATCTTCTCGTACGAATAACGGGACCATGCACCACGCCGATCCGCGTTCCGCTGTTGCGACCGATTTCGTGACCACCATTGTGGTCACGCCAGCCGCCTTCGCGGATCGCTGAGATGCGTCTCGCGCCGGTGCGCCGTGCTCCGCCCGCCAAGGGCTTGGGCACCGCACCAGCGCCACACCCAATCTGTTGCCGGCAGACCGTTGACCTTGACGTTGACCGTCACGCGTCTGCCGTGCCCATTTGAAGCGTCCGGGTCATGGATTACTCCCCGCCGCCCCTCTTCAAGCAGGGCCCGTCCGCCACCGCGCGGCTGGTCGCTCTGCTCGCGCTCGCGCTTGCGTTGCTGGTGATCGATGCCCGCATGTCCGTGCTGGGCGTGGTCAGGCAAGTCGTGTCGGTCATCCTGTACCCCGTCGAGCGCCTGGTTCTGATCCCGCGCGATACGGCACGCGCCGCACTCGAATACACGCAATCGTCCACCAAGCTGGCTGTTGATAACCGCAGCTTGCGCGAATCGGCCGTTGCCCAGGCGCAGCAATCGCTGCGCGCCTCGCAGCTCGAAGCCGAAAACCGCAATCTGCGCACGCTGCTCAATCTGAAGCAACACGCGGCGGTGCCCACGGTGGCGGCGGAAGTCCTCTACGAGGCACGTGACCCTTATACGCAGCGCATCGTGATTGATCGCGGCTCCAAGGACGGCGTGCGCGCAGGCTACCCGGTCATCGATGACCGCGGCGTGGTCGGCCAGGTGACGCGCGTATCGCTGTTTGAATCGCAAGTCACGCTGCTGACCGACAAGGACCAGGCGATTCCCGTCGAGGTCGTGCGCAACGGCCTGCGCAGCGTGGCGTTTGGCGGTGCCCGACCGGGTGCGCTGGACCTGCGCTTCATGGCGGCCTCGGCCGATCTGCAACAGGGCGACCTACTGGTCACGTCGGGGTTGGATGGCGTCTATCCGGCGGGCCTGCCGGTGGCGCGCATATCGCAAATCGAGCGCAAGGCCGACACCGCGTTCTCGCGCGTGGTCTGCGAACCGGTGGCCGGCATCCGCAGCAACCGGCACCTGCTGATCGTGAAGTACGAATCGGGCTTCCCGCCGCCGACGGATTTGTCGCCGACACCGGTGCCCAAGGGCAAGAACGCTGCCCGCGACGCTCGCGAAGAGAAAGACCGCGCAGCACGCGCTGCCGCCGAGGCCAATGTGCCGGGCCCCACGCCTGCAGCTGAAGAAAACACCCCGCCGCCGCGCCCGACCGACGCCGACGGCAATCCGCTGGATACCGATTCAGCGCAAAAACGCTGAAGCGAGGCCATCGATCATGAACTCGCCCCAATACCTGCTGCGCCCGGTCAACCCCGGCTTCATCGCTTTCAGCTTCGTGCTGGCGTTCCTGTTCAACCTGATGCCGTGGGGCCACATGCAGTGGATTCCCGATCTGGTGGCACTCGTGCTGGTGTTCTGGAACATCCACCAGCCGCGCCGCGTGGGCATGGTGGTGGCCTTCCTGCTGGGTCTGTTGATGGACGTGCACGAAGCGCGTCTGCTTGGCGAACACGCGATGGCCTACACGATGCTGTCGTACTTCGCGATCACGATTCACCGGCGCGTGCTGTGGTTCTCGGTGCTGTCGCAGGCGCTGCATGTGCTGCCGCTGCTGGTGCTGGCTCACGCCGTACCGATCGTCATCCGCCTGCTGATGGGCGCGCACCTGCCGGACTGGCAGGTCATCCTGCCGCCGCTGATCGAAGCCGCCCTGTGGCCGTTCGCAAACGCGTTCCTGCTGGCGCCGCAGCGTCGCCCGGAGAGCGTCGATGAAACTCGGCCCATCTAAGGTGGCCGATCTGATGCACCCCGCCGTTAGCGTTCACCTGGCATGACCGAAATCCGCAACGTCGAACAGGAGCTGTCGCGCTTCCGCCTGCGGCTGGCGGCGGCCGCCCTTTTCGTGCTCGTCTGCTTCGGGCTGCTGCTGGCGCGATTCTTCTGGCTGCAGGAGGTCAAGCACGAGCAGTATTCCGCCAAGGCGGAAGACAACCGCATCTCGGTGGCGCCGATCGAGCCCAATCGCGGCATCATCATGGACCGCAACGGCGTGGTGCTGGCGCGCAACTATTCGGCGTACACGCTGGAGATCACGCCGTCCAAGCTGCAGGACACGCTGGACAACACGATCGACCAGCTCGCCCAGTTGGTCGATATCCAGCCGCGCGACCGCCGCCGCTTCAAGCGCCTGATGGAAGATGCGCGCAGCTTCGAAAGCCTGCCGATCCGCAGTCAGCTGACCGATCAGGAAGTGGCACGCTTCTCGGCGCAGCGCTTCCGCTTTCCGGGCGTGGACGTGCATGCGCGATTGTTCCGCCAATACCCGCTGGGCGAATCGGCGTCGCACGTGATCGGCTACATCGGCCGGATTTCCGAGCGCGACCTGGACCGCATCGACAACATGAGCGATGCCAACAGCCAACCCGGCGTGGCGTACGACCCGCGCAAGGATTCCAACAACTACAGCGGCACGGAATACATCGGCAAGGTCGGCATTGAACAGAGCTACGAGACTGAGCTGCACGGCCTGACCGGCTACGAAGAGGTGGAAGTGAGCGCGGGCGGGCGGCCAATCCGTACGCTGTCGACCTCGCAAGCTACGCCGGGCAACAACCTGATCCTGTCGCTCGATATCAACCTGCAGCGGCTGGCCGAGCAGCTCTTCGGCAACCGCCGCGGCGCGTTGGTGGCGATCGAGCCAGAGACGGGCGACATCCTCGCGTTCGTCTCCAAGCCGACGTTCGATCCGAACCTGTTTATTGAAGGCATCGACAGCGCGACCTGGAACGAGCTGAACAGCTCGCCGGACAAGCCACTGCTGAACCGCCCGCTGCGCGGCACCTATCCGCCCGGCTCGACTTACAAACCGTTTATGGCGCTGGGCGCGCTCGAGCTTGGCAAGCGCACGCCGCAGTGGGGCATGGCCGATCCGGGTTCGTTCACGCTGGGTAATCACACGTTCCGCGACGACGTGCCGGGCGGCCACGGCTGGGTCGACATGTACCGCTCCATCGTGATGTCGTGCGACACGTATTACTACCGGCTCGCCAACGACATGGGCGTCAACGCCATCCACGATTTCATGAAGCCGTTCGGCTTCGGGCAGGTCACGGGCATCGACATCGAAGGCGAGCGCACGGGCATCCTGCCGTCCACCGACTGGAAGCGCAAAGCCTACAAGCGCCCCGAACAGCAGAAGTGGTACGACGGCGAAACCATCTCGCTGGGCATCGGCCAGGGCTACAACAACTTCACCATCCTGCAGCTCGCGCATGCCATATCGACGCTGGCCAACAACGGTGTGGTGATGAAGCCCCACCTGGTGAAGGCGGTCGAAGATTCGCTGTCCAAGTCGCGCGCGCTGACAGTGCCGACGGAGAGCTACCGGATCCCGCTCAAGCAGGCGAACATCGACGTGATCAAGCGCGCCATGGTGGGCGTGAACCAGGCCGGTACGGCAGCCAAGGCGTTCATCGGTGCGCAATACGTGTCGGCGGGCAAAACGGGGACGGCGCAGGTGTACTCGCTGGGCAAGAACGAAAAGTACAACCACCACGCGATTCCCGAAAACAAGCGCGATCACGCGCTGTTCGAAGCGTTCGCACCGGCGGACCATCCGAAGATCGCGCTGGCAGTCATCGTCGAGAACGCCGGCTTCGGCGCCACGTCGGCCGCGCCAATTGCGCGTGCGGTCATGGACTATTACCTGACGGGCAAATGGCCCGCCGAGCTGGCCGCCACCGCGCCGAAGCCCCAGCAGCAACCGCCGGTGGATACGCCGAGTGTGTTCTCGACCGGCAAGACGGCCACCATCGCCAGCGCGACGGCTGCGCCCCAGGTTGCTGCAGAAGCAGCGTCAGGTG
>NZ_JBGLYZ010000076.1:0-6384 GCF_047304345.1 Ralstonia sp. Ralssp135 | reverse complement strand
GAAGATGCCGGTGCGCTGGCCGGCGGCGCAGCAGGCGCGGGCGCCGGGGTCGGCGGCGGTTCATTCGGCACCAGCAGGCTGAAGCGCTTCCACTCGGAGCTGAGATTCCAGTCGCGCGTGTTGACAGCGTTGATCTGGAACGGCTTGGGGAGCTGCGTTACGTCGAGGCGCATGCGCACTTCGGCCTGCACGGTCTCGCCAGCCTTGACGGCGCGTTGCTCGAATACGCGCCAGCCACGCACGTGCTGCATGAAGTCGACGGCGTCTTTCAGGCGCGAGAACGGCACCTGCAGGCCCCCGGTCGACACGCGGTACTGGCGCGTGAGCGGGTGATACGAGAGCCGCACCACGCGCGTGGCGCTGATGGCATGGTCGTCAAACCAATACCAACGGGGGCGAATCAGTTCAAATTCAACCAGGAAGTAGAGCGCGATGCCCTTGTTCACCGCGTCTTCGAGGTTGCTGGGCAGATCGAAATCGAAATCGGCGGAGAGGTTCCAGCCGCCGTCGGCGTATTCGAGCTGGGCCCGGTTGATTTCGATGGATTGTGCGGATGCCGTGACCGGACACCACACCAACAGCATGCCCAGAGCGACCAGCGCGACCAGCCGTTGCAGAATCTGCCGGAACCGGGATTGCAGCAGCCGGATCGATGGGCGAAGGATGACAGTCACAACGGTCGGTGCATCAGGGCCGTTTCTGGAAAACCGCGTAAAAGAAGCCGTCGTGATCGAGCGGCAAGGGCGAAGCGCCGGGGGCGAACCCGCTGGCCTGCGCCGCGTCGGGCGAGACCGGCAGCAACTGGCCGGGCGCGTGCAATCGTATCGCATCTTCCAGATGGCGTTCAAACCATTGGGCCTGGTCTTCGCCTTCCGTCGGAAAAATCGAACACGTGACATAAACCAACTTGCCACCAGGCTTCAAGCATGCCCAGAGGGCGCGCACGATGTCTCGCTGCAGGCCGGCCAGGGTCTTGAGGTCGGCCGGACGACGCAGCCAGCGGATGTCCGGATGGCGCCGCACGATGCCGGCGGCCGAGCACGGCACATCGGCCAGGATGCGATCGAACGGTCGGCCATCCCACCAAGTGTCGGGTTTGGCCGCATCGCCGACGCAAATGGTGGCGGTCTGGTGCAGGCGCGCCAGGTTTTCGCTGATGCGCACGGCGCGCGCGGCATCCGACTCCAGTGCCGTGACGTCTAGGCGGTCGGCCAGCTCAAGCAGATGGCCCGTCTTGCCGCCGGGTGCGGCGCAGGCATCGAGCACGCGCTGGCCGGGCGCCACGTCGAGCAGCGTTGCCGCCAGTTGTGCCCCGGCGTCCTGCACCGAGACATCGCCATCGGCAAAACCGGGCAGTTCGGAAACGGGGACGGCGCGCGCAAGGCGTACGGCTTGCTCGCCGATGCGCTCGGCGTCGATGCCGGCTTCGGCCAGGCGTGCGAGATACGCGTCGACGGCAATGCGGCGCGGGTTCACGCGCAGCACCATCGGCGGGCGGCGGTTGCCGGCGGCCAAGATGGCTTGCCACGCGTCGGGATACGCGCTGCGTACGGCGTCGATCCACCACGTTGGGTAGTTTGTGGCGGCCGACAGATCTGCCTGCATGTCTGCGACCAGCGTATTTTGCTCGCGCAGGAAGCGGCGCAGCACGCCGTTGACCATGCCCTTGCCGTGCGAAAGTTTAGGGTCGGCCGAGGCGGCCGTGACGGTTTGGTCGACCACGGTGAACGGCGCGTACGGCAGCGGGTCGTCCAGCAGTTGCGCGAGCGCCACGCGCAGCAGGTTGGCGGCGCCTTCAGCGGGCGGGCGCGGGATCAGCGTGTGGATCAGCCAGTCTGTGCTGCCGAGCCAGCGCGTGGCGCGGTAGGCGAGATCTTGCACGGCGCCCCGCACCGGCGCGGGCTGGCCCTGGCACGCGGCGTCGATGGCCTGGGGCAATGCCGTGCCCTGCCGGAGCTTGCCCAGTGCAACAGCGGCAAGCGACAAGGCGTGGGCGAGGGAATCGGGCGGCAGGCGCATCGGTCAGCAGGAAATCAGGCGATCAAAATGCAACGAGCCCGCGATGGGCGGGCTCGTGCGGACGGCGGAAGTATAAAGGAAGCGCCCGGCCGGGCAGCCGCTTTTACGCCGGATACTGCCCCGTCTGCGCCATCTGCATCAGGCGCGCGACGCGCTCCTCCGTGGCCGGGTGCGTGCTGAACAAGTTGGCCAGGCCGCCGCCGTGCAGGGGGTTCATGATCATCATCTGCGCGGTGGCAGGGTGGGCTTCAGCAGCGGCAAACGGAATGCCGGCGGCATAGCGGTGGATCTTATCCAGCGCTGAAGCCAGTGCCTGCGGGTCGCCGCTGATGGTCGCGCCCCCACGGTCGGCTTCGAACTCACGCGCGCGGGAAATCGCCATCTGGATCATCGCTGCCGCCAGCGGCGCAAGGATCGCCACCGCAATCCCGGCGATCGGGTTGGCCGGACGGCCTTCGCTGTCGCGCCCACCGAAGAACACGGCAAAGTTGGCCAGCGCCGAGATCGCCCCGGCCATCGTGGCCGAGATGGTCGAGATCAGGATGTCGCGGTGCTGCACGTGCGCCAGCTCGTGCGCCATCACGCCGCGCAGCTCGCGTTCCGACAGGATATTGAGGATGCCGGTGGTCGCGGCCACGGCGGCGTGCTCCGGGTTGCGGCCGGTGGCGAAGGCGTTGGGCTGGGCTTCGTCGATGAGATAGACGCGCGGCATGGGCAGGCCGGCACGGCCGGCAAGCTCCTGCACCATCCGATAGAACTGCGGCGCGCTGGTCTCGTTGACTTCCTGCGCGTTGTACATGCGCAGGACCATCTTGTCGGAGAACCAGTACGAGAAGAAATTCATGCCCAGCGCGAACAGCAGCGCCAGCATCATCCCGCTGCGTCCGCCGATCATGCCGCCGATGACGATGAACAGCGCGGTAATCGCTGCCATCAACATGAAGGTCTTGATCCAGTTGAACATGGGGGCGTGGCTCCTGTGGGTCTAGGGTTTTGTGAGTTTGTTAGATCGCGATAATCGCTGAAAATTCAAGGGTTTGCGCGGGACTTGCGCGATATTTCGCCGCAGATGACGCTTGACCTATCAACGGGTGGTGAACGCCAGCCGCGCGCCAAGCCCAATGAACGCCGTGCCGACCACGCGATCGAGCCAGCGCTTGATGCCCGGCTTGCCGGCCACGCGGCGCGTGACGCTGGCGGCCACCCACGCCACCAGGCTGTTCCAGATCGTCGACATGACAATGAACACCGCGCCCAACGCCAAGAATGCCAGCGCCTTGTGGCTGGCGTGTGGATCGACAAACTGCGGGAAGAACGACAGGAAGAACAGCACGACCTTCGGATTCAGCACATTGGTGAGAAAACCCTGCATGAAGAGCGACTTGAGCGGACGCGCGCGCTTGGCGGCGGGCGTTTCCGCTTGTTCGACCGGGGCGTCGTCGCGCTCGGGCGGCGCCAGCAGCATGCGGCCGCCCAGGTAGATCAAGTACGCCGCGCCCACCACCTTGATGACTGTGAATGCCACGGTGGAAGCCGCCAACAGCGCCGTCAGCCCGAACGCGACTGCCAGCACATGCACGCAGCAACCCGCCGATACGCCCAGCGCCGACAGCAGCCCCGCCGCCCGTCCTTGCGAAACGCTGCGCCCGACGATGTAGGCCGTGTCGGGCCCAGGCGTCACATTCAGCAGAAACACGGCCAGCATGAAGAGCGGCAGATTGACGATGCCCAGCGCGGTCATGGCGAAATCCTCTTCTATATAGATTGGGCGGTTAGCCGCGCGATGCGAAGCGCTGGCCGGGCTCGATTGCCAGGCCTTGCAGGAATTCGCGTGCGGGCAGGCGTTTGCCGCCGGGCTTCTGCAACTGGGTCACGCGTAGCGCGCCGGCGCCGCAGGCGATGGTGATGCCCTCGGCGTTGGCGGCCAGGACCGTGCCGGGTTCGGCGTCGGCCGGACGGTCGGCCAACGCTTGCGCTTGCCAGAACTTGATCGTCACGCCATCCAGCGCGGCCGATGCGCCGGGAAACGGATTGAACGCATGCACCTGGCGCAGCAGCGCGGCGGCCTGGTGTGACCAGTCCAGCGTGGCTTCATCCTTGGCGATTTTTTCCGCGTAGGTAATGCCTTCGGCGGGCTGCGGCGTGGCGTCCAGCTTGCCGTCTTGCGCCAACCTGGTGAGCGCCTCTACCACCATGCGTCCGCCGAGCGCGGCCAGCGTGTCGTGCAGCGTGGCCGTCGTGTCGGTCAGGCCGATGGGCACGCGTTCCATGGCGATCATGTCGCCGGTGTCCAGGCCCGCATCCATCTGCATGAGCGTGATACCCGATTCAGCGTCGCCCGCTTCGATCGCGCGGTGGATGGGCGCGGCGCCCCGCCAGCGCGGCAACAGCGACGCGTGGATATTGATGCAGCCAAAGCGCGGCAGGTCGAGCACTTCCTGCGGCAGGATCAGGCCGTAAGCGGCAACGACCATCACGTCAGGGCGCTGGGCGGCCAGGGCATCGATGGCTTCTGCGGCTTCTTGCGGATATTTGCCTGCGCGACGCAGCGACGGCGGCTGGAGGATCGGCTCGAACCCGTGCGTCACGGCGTACTGCTTGACGGGACTTGCCTGCAGTTGCAGGCCGCGCCCGGCCGGGCGATCCGGCTGGCTCAGCACGGCAACGACGGGAAAGCCGGCCTGATGGATCGCCGCCAGGGCAATCTGCGCAAATTCAGGCGTGCCGGCAAACGCTACGCGAAGGGTGGACGTCATGGATGGAAAACCGAAAACGAGGGGGAAGCGCGCTACACGACAGCGTAGCGCATTGGGCTTAGCGACGGCCGCGATGCGGGGTGTCGGTCAGCGGCACGATAGGCTCGGGCGACGGCAGCGCCTCGGACACGCCATTGCTGCGCCGCTGGAACAGCGAGAAGGTTTCGTTGGTGTCGCCCGGGCGGCTGCCGCGCCACACCATTTCCCAGTTGTTGCCGTGGGGGCGGCGTCGGGCATGTTCCGGGCGTTTTTCGAGCACGAGGATTAGGTCGCAGGTGCGTGCCGTCGGGTTGGGGTGGTGAGCGTCGCCGGCGCCGCTGTGGCCCAGCAGCCACTTGACTGGGCGCACGCCCGTTTCGTAGTGCATCAGCGCGCGCTCGCTTTCGCCCATGCCGCGCGTGGCCACGCAGATTTGCGCAGATTCGAGCACCGGTTTGATCGCCTGGAACAGCGGGCGGTAGCTGCGGGCATCGTCAATCCACGGCATCAGCAGGGTGCCGAGCAGGCCCCACACCATGCCCAGCCCCGCCGCCCACGCCACCACGCCGGAGCGCGCTGGCCGCAGCCACACGCAGGCGGCCCAAAGCGCCGTAATGCCCCCGGCGGCCAATACGGCCACCGGATGGATCAGCATGTCATACGGCAACGGCAGCACGCGGCCCAGCATCTTGGCCAGCCAGGCCGGCAGCAACTGCCCGCCGCTGGTCACTAGCGCGCCCCACACCGCCCAAACCACCAGCCCCAGCGCGCCAAACAACGCTACTGCCGCGCCCCATGCACGGGCGCGCCACGCGGGCGCAATCAGCAGCAGCATCGGCGCACCCAGCAGGGCTAGCGCGGGTTGCAGCGGCATCAGGTACACATCGCGCAGCACGGCCGAGCGCAGCACCACGGCAATCGTCGTCAGCACGAACAGCGCAACGACCAGGTGTCCCTGGTAAGGCAGCAGCCATGCCGTGCGCGCGCCGTGCCCGCGTTGCCGCACGAGCTTGTACAGCGACACGCCCAACACGGTCACCGCTGGCCATACCGCTGGCGTGCCGGTCAGGAAGATCGATCGGATGGTCGTCGCTAGCGACCCTTTCTCGCCACCCAGATGCGAGAAGCCAAAGAAGCGGCCGAGGTTGTTGACCCAGAACCATTCGATGAACAGGTCCGGCGATTCGTGCCAGAAGATGGCGGGCCAGATCACCAGCCATGGCAGCGCAACCAGCAGCGAAAAGCCATAGAAGCGCCACGCCTGGCGGTTGCGGAAATCCGGCAGCAGTGCGATCGCCGCCAGTAGGGTGATGGCGAACAGCCCAGGCACGAGCACGCCCTTGCCCAGGAACGCCACACCGATGCCCGTGCCGAACCACAATGCCGGACGCAGCACGTCGACGCCCTTTGCGCCCCCGGCTTCGCTCTCTTTGACGAAGCGCACGAGGCCATACAGGGCGATCGCGGTGCCGGCCAGTTGCGGGACATCGGCAATGAACTTGTGGACGTGCTCAACCAACCCGACGCAGCCGGCAAACAGCAGCAGCGCGCCCAACGCATAGTCGCGCAGCGCAGCGCCGCCGGCGTCGAGCCCGGCTTCGCGGCGTGCGGCCAGGGTCAGCCCAGGCCG
>NZ_JBGLYZ010000075.1:0-6484 GCF_047304345.1 Ralstonia sp. Ralssp135 | reverse complement strand
CAGCACGCCGTTGTCCACCAGCGGTTGCAGTTGCGCGGCGACCTTCTCGGCACCTTCAAGCGCGGCCTGTTCGGTCGCGGCCGGGATTACTACTAGATAGCGCACGTCGGGCGCACCGACGTCTGCGCGCAGGCTGGCGTCGAGCGCCTGGCTTTTCGCAGGTACGGGGCTCAGCGCAGCGAGTTCGCGGCTCCACAGGCCATCGCGTTGCAGCACCAGCGCCGCACATGCGCCCACGAGCACCACCGCCAACACCCAGCGCAGGCGGGGCGCGGCAGACGTCGCCTGTGCCAGCCAGGCTCCCACGCGCGATACATCCCGCGTCGCCACGTCTGCGCCACGCAGATGCGGCAGCACGTAGCGCGTGACAAGTGCCGCCGTCACTAACCCCACAATCGAATACAGCCCCAACTGCACGAGCCCCGGAAAGCCAGAGAACAGCATCGACGCGAAGCCGCATATCGAGGTCAGCACACCCAGGCGGATGGTCGGCCAGTACGTGGTGATCCACGCTCGCAGGCTGTCGTTGGGGGTGGCGCCACGCAGGCGGGCAGATTGCACGAAGAGGTAGATCGAATAGTCGACCGCCTCGCCGATAAGCGTGGTGCCGAACCCGAGCGTGAGCCCGTGCACCGCGCCAAACGTGAGGCTGACCGCTGCCACGCCGGCCGCCACGCCGGACAGCACTGGCAGCAACCCCAACACCACCGTGCGCGGTGACCGATATACCGTCAGCAGCAGCGCCACCACGAGCACGAGGCTGACGGTGGAAAGCCGCTCGACGTCGTGCTTGATGGTGTCGCGCGATTCGACGGAGAACACGCCCGGGCCGGTCAGCAGGATGCGCGCCGATGCGGCGTTCGGCACCGTGCGTGCAACCGCATCGAACGCGCGGCGCACGGTATCGATGGCATGCGCCTGAGCGTCGGTGTCGGAACCGGCGGCCGTTGTCTGCACGACCAGCACGGCACGCTGGCCATCGCGCGACGCCCACACGCCATGCATCGACGACGGCAGCGCGGTGTTGTCGAGCTGGCTGACGAGTGCCGCCACCTCGCCGGTCGGGTCGCGCGGCAGCATGTTCTTGGCAAACAGCCCGGCTGACGAACTGAGCAGGTCCAGACTTTCGCCTAGCGCCGCGTGCAGGCCTTCAGCGGAAAAGTGTTGCGGCGTGACAGCGGGGCTGAGTACGTAGCGGTGGTCGAAGACGAATTGCCGGTCGCGCGCCTCGCTGACGAGCTCACCGTTGTTGACGGCGCTGAACTGCGCGTCGGCGCGCAGCGTGGCGGCGAGCTGTTTCGACAGCGTTGCGCGAGTGGCTGCGTCACTCCCCTCGATGCCGACGAGGATGAGTCGTGACACCAGCCCCTCGCGCAACTGGTCGACCAGCACGCGTTGCTCGGCACTCGGCGAGCGCGGCAGAAACGCCGACAGGTCCGCCGTAAAGCTCGTCCGCCCGATCACGACCGCGCACAGCAGCAGGCCGGTCAACCAGACCAGCACGGCGGGCCGCTGCAGGGCGTGCAAGCGTTTCATATGCGCGGCGTCCTTAGTTGCCTGGCACGCGTTGCAGGCGCATCAGCGAATGATCGCCATCGGCCTGGCGGATGGCGACGCTGCGCAGCACATCGCGCGTGCCCTCCAGCGTGATGGTGCGGACCACTTGCTGCATGCGCGTGTCGATGGGCGAAAGGGTGAGCGTCCAGTCATCGCCGTGGCCAGCAATGGCGACCTTGTAGATCGCTTCGAGCGCGTAGCGGTTACCGGCCAGCGTGGCGCGGATGCTTTCGATGAAGGCGCCCAGCTCCGGGTACTGCGACAGCGGCATCGTGAACTTGCGCTGGTTGCGCTCCACGGTCAGCTTGTCGCCGTCAATCACGAGGTGTTCTGGCTTGGGAGCCAGCGTGTGTTTTTCCAGATGATCGGGCGCCACGAACACCAGCTCGCCGGATGATTCAATGGGCTGTTCCGCAATCGACAGCGTCTTTGTTTCCGTGAATGTGGCGCGCCCCGACTTGTTGCGTGCGAGCGTGGACATGAGGCGGTCGAGCGTCCAGGCGGTATCCGCGGCGTGGGCGGTCGCGGCCAACATGCTGGCCGCTAGCAAGGCCAGAAGGGCGCGTAGGAAGGGGCGCGTTGCAGTCATGGCGTTTGGGTGGTCTGGCGCTCGGCCGGGGTGTGATTCTGCGTGGTGGCCGCGTCGGCATCCTGCCAGAAGTCGAAGTAATTGAACCAGTTGTATGGCGCGGCGCGGCAGTAATGTTCAACGCGCTCCACATAGCGGGCCAGTGCGGCTTGCACGGCTGCGGCGCGATCTTCGCGGCGCACATCGGTGAAGTCCGCCAGCGGATCGAAATGCACCGCGTAGCGATTGCCGCCCAGGTGCAGCCCCGTCATGAAGAGCACGGGGCGCTTCAGCATGGCGGCCATGTGCAGCGGCCCGAGCGGAAACGCTGCCGGGCTGCCGAGGAAATCCCTGCGCTGGATTGATGGCCCCGCATCGCGCAACAGTGTGCGATCGGCCAGCATGCCGACGAGCCGGTTGTCGTCCAGCGCCTCGCGCACTTGCAGCATGGCGTCTACACGCCCCAGCGGAATGACCTCCGGCGCCGCCGCCGGGTTGATGGCGGCAACCGCGGCGTTGATGTTGCGTGCATTCTCTTCATACATGGCGACGGCCACGCGCAGGTTTGGCACCGTACGGCCGAGCGCGCGCACTACCTCGAAGCTGCCCAGGTGCGCGCCCAGCAGGAATGCACCGCGCCCCCGCGCCAGCACGTCGTGTATGTGCTGCTGGCCCTGCAATTCGACGTCGAACAGATCGAAGCGCCCGCTGATCAGGTAGATGCGGTCATGGATGGTCGTGCCGAAGGTGAACATGTGACGGAACACGTCGCGCAGCGTTGCCGGCCGGCCGAGCGCGCGGCGCAGGTAGTCACGCGAAGCACGCCGCGCCGCCGGGGAGGCCGCCACGAAGTACACCGCAATCAGCCGCAGCAGAACCCGGCCGAACGGCCGCCCAAGCCGCAGCGAGAGCCATGTCATGATGCGCAGCAGCGCGAGGTTGCTGCGCTCCGGACGCTCGGCCCAGTCGGTGCGTTTCATGCAGCAACGCCCTCCGGCGCTGATGCGGACAGCACGCCGCTGGCCACTTCGCGTTCGCACGCGCGGATCGTGAAGCGGATGGCGTTGCTCGCCGTCGTCTCGAACGCGAGGTCGAGCAACTCCCCGGGTGCCGCAGGGCTGAGAAACTTGGCCGAGCTGATCTTGCAAGCATCAAGCGAGCGGCCCAGCGCCGCACCAATCGTGTGAAGCGCATGGTCGAGCAGCACCACACCCGGCACGATCGGGTGGCCGGGAAAGTGTCCCGGCAGCGCCGGGTGATCAGCGGGAATGGTGAAGCGCATGGCGGGCTTGTGTGCGTTGCGGTGCGAATGTTGTGCCACCAGCGCGGCCAGCACATCGCGCGCCAGCTTGCCGGTCTCGTTGCGCGGCAGCGCGTCCACCAGCAGCAGCGGGCGCGGCAGGAATGCTGCATCGATGCGGTCGTGCAGGGCGCGCAGCACGTCTGCCGCACTGAGGCTCGGCGCCACAACGAGTGCCACCAGGCGCGTGACTGCGGCGCTGCCGTGCGTATGCGGAGCGGCGGGCACATCGTCCGGCATGTAGAACACGCCGTCCTCCACACCCGCAATCGCGTTGAGCTGATGGTTCAGATACGCCAGCGACGACCGTTTGCCGGCAATGTTGATCAGATCGGTCTTGCGGCCGTGCAGCAGAAAGTGCGTGTCGTCGATCAGCTCAATCACATCGCCCATCGGCACCGGGGTTTCGACGTGCCCGCCCTGGACCCACACCGTTGGGCCGTCGTCTTCCGGCGTGCCGGCGCGCGATTCCATGCGCACGCCGGGATACAGATGCCACGCGGTGTCTTGCGCGGTACGGCGCGTTGCGACCTGGCCGGTTTCGGTGCTGCCGTAGATTTCCAGGAGCGGCGCAGACAGGCGCGTCTCGGCCTCCTGCGCCAGCGCTTGTGACAGCGGCGCAGTGGCCGACAGCACGAGCGATGCGCTTGGCAACGCGGGTTCCGATGCCAGCAGCGCCCGCAGATGCACCGGCGAGGTCACCAGCACGCGCGGCTGCGGCACGGCCAGCAACGCCTCGCGAATGTCCGCCGGATAGAACGGCTGCCGGTTGCTGAAGGCCAGACCGCCCTGCAGCGCGAGCAGTACCGTCACCTCAAAGCCGTACATGTGCTGCGGCGGCACGGTACCGACCAGCGTGAAGGCACGCCCATCGTCCAAGCCAAGGTGCGCGACTGCTGCGCGCATGCAGCGCACCAGCGCGCCCCACGTTTTGCGATGCGGCACCGGCGTGCCGGTTGATCCAGACGTGAACAACACTGCCATGACTTGCGACGCGTCGATCTGCGGCACGTCGATGGGCGTTGCGTCGGCCGTCAACGCATCGGGATAACGGAAGCCCGGCAGTTCGACCGGGCAGGCGGCCGCATCGTGCAGGCAAATCACATCGGGCGCGAACGCCGAAAGCTGACGCACCATCTGGGGCGTCTGCATGGGCGGCAGCAGGCTGACTTTGTTGGCTACGAGCGTCGCACACAGCCCGACGGCAAAGCGGTAACGGTCTGCGCAGGCGTTGAAAACGTGGCCGCCCGGCGGCAGCATCGCGGCCAGCGCCATCACGTCGGCCAGGAACGCACGTGCGGAGACGGGCGTGCCGTCACGCCAGGCCAGCGTATGGTCGAGTGTCGGATGGGAGACCAGCGGGTAAGTCGGCATGAAGCAAATCTTGAGAGCGTGTGGGTTCAGCGGGAGTGCTCTGTGGCGACGGGTGTGGCGTGCCCCGATTGCTCCGATTGTCGATATGCGCGTACCGCATCGAACAGACTGGAGTGTGGCTCGCCGCGCAGCACGACGCGCCGGCAGAGGTATTCCGCCACAAACATCACGCCCACCAGCGGCAGCGACAGGTAGTTCGCAAACGTCGACCACGTTACGGTCGATGCCGTGGCAAACAGCAGTGTGGATACGATGGCGGTTGCCAGGAAAAACAGCGTCCATGCCAGCGTGACCTGCCGCGAATAACGCGCAATGCGCGGTGTGAGCGTGCCGTGCACCATGTGGGCAAAGCGCGTGCACAGCGGCTCGCGGCCCGCCACCAGCGTGCGGCCGAACACGTAGGCCATCATCAGGTTGAAGCTTGCATGTTCGAGGTACAGGCCCCAGTCAAAATGCGCTGCCAGCGGCGCGCGCGCCATCCACAGCACGCCGCAGACGAGCAGCCACAGCGGCAACAGCCATGCACGATGTGTGGAGCGTGTGGCCGCGACGAGCGCAACTGCCAACGGCGGCACCAGAGCCATCGCCAAGCCCATGCCATGCGCGCCCGGCGTGGCCGCTGCGTAATGCGCCCCGACTTGATACGCCACGACCGCACCCACGCCGGCTGCACCCCGCGCAAAGCTGGTCAGTCGCTGCATGGCAGAGCAGGGTGGGAGGAGCGGCACTGCATGGTTATCGTCGGCGAGGCGGGCAGTTTCATCGTAGGGCGGAGCACATTCTAGGGCCCCGCGCCTGTCTCGCCCGATCCGGCAGCGGCGTGTTTGTAACCGGATGTACAGCGCCCGGGCGGCGCTGCTACGGCGCCCCTTGCCGCTTTGCGGCGCCACACAAGCCGTTGAATCGTTTGCGTCACTTCGGGCACGCGCCGCGATATGCGGTCTTTGTCACGGTTTCGCGCTATACGGGGTGTAACCCTTCGTCTAGAATCCGCGTAGCTTAAACGACCCCCTTCACAGGCTGGGCTGGACAAGGCAGGGGCTTCGGGCAAGGAGAACGTCGTTGGCTCTGGCCGCAATCCCCGCTGCACGCCGCCTGTAGTTGCAAGACCGATGAACGACCTGGAAAAAGAGCTCGCCGCGCTCATGATCGGCGAACTGAATCTCGAAGACATTCAACTCGATGCCCTGACCGCCGGCACACCGCTGTATGGCGAAGGGTTCGGGCTCGATTCCATCGATATCCTCGAAGTTGCGCTGCTGATCTCCAAGAAATACGGCTTCGAGCTGCGCTCGGGCGATCCCGATAACCAGAAAATCTTCGCCTCGCTGGGCTCGCTCGCGGCCTACGTGGCAGAACACCGCACGCGATAGGCTCGCGCCAGCGCCCGACGCATTCCGCTTTCAACGTTTGGCCGGACCGACGCCATGCCGATGACCGGCGCCTCCACTTCGCACCTCGTTCTGATTCCAAGCTACAACCCTGGCCCCAAGGTTGACGACACCGTGCGCAGTGCGCGCGCGCAGTGGAACCCGGTCTGGGTGGTGGACGACGGCAGTACCGACGGCAGCACCGAACGCCTGCAGGCCATGGCCGCGCAAGACCCGGGGCTGCGCGTGATCGTGCTGCCGCGCAATCGCGGCAAGGGCGTGGCTGTGCTGGCCGGGCTGGAAGCTGCTGCCGCG
>NZ_JBGLYZ010000074.1:0-7901 GCF_047304345.1 Ralstonia sp. Ralssp135 | reverse complement strand
GCCCGAGCCGATGGGCAGCGACACCGAGCCCAGGATGCTCAAGCCCACGCTTGCCGACGTGCTCGTCTTCTTGAGCGTGTAGCGGTCTTGCACCGCGTTCACATAGGCCGTGCTCGACGTGCCCTCGGTATTGGCCTCTGCGCACACCACGTGGAACGAGATCACCACGTGCGAATCGTTGCTCGGCTGGAAGTTCTTGCTGCCGTCGATCGTGTCGGCGCGGGGCGAGCTCGACACATACCCCTGACTCAGCAGCGCCCGGCGTGCCGCCTCGCACGTCGCGTCAGATTTGGCGTGGAAGGTGCGCGCATAGGGGCTTGCCGCCGCATCAAACTGCTCCTGCTGATAGAGCGGCGTGGGCGCAGAGCTGCACGCAGCCAAAGCGGCAGCGATGCTGGCAGCAGCGCACAAAACGGACAACGGACGGAAGCGGTAGGGCATGGCGTTGGGCAAAAGGGCTCGGCCGGGTGATGGTGCGGCGGCGGCGCCACTGCGTATGCAGCGCAAGTTTTGCGCGCGGCAGGCGGTGGCGGCGTAGGCGGGTGGCCGGGCGACATTATAAGTTTGTCTGGTGACACGTCACCCGTGGCGTGCGCCCATTCTGCGCGCGCCAACACGGCGCTCCACTGCGCACGCAAAGCCCCACCATCAGGCGGTTCCCGCCCAACTCTCAAGAAAACTCACATTGCGTTGACCCATGCACGCGCGCGGTGTCTTATCGCCCCCAGTGCGCGACACCCCACTTTAGTAGGGGGTGGCAAGCACCAGCAGCCTCCGCGCTCTCAGCCAAACGCACGAGCTACCGCAGCGCTGCAGAGTTGCCCGTCCGTCTGGCCTATCGATCAATCGAACAATCGACGTCTTGAGACCCCCGATGAATAGAAATTGCAACGTCCTCATCCCGGCACTGCTGGCCGCTCTTCTGGCTGGCTGCGGCGGTGACGGAAGCAGCGTCGCCGGTAGCGGCGGCACGGCTACACCGGCCACAACCGCAACCACAGGCACCGTCGTCTCGCCCAGCGGCGGCCAGTCGGGAACCACCTGGACCAGCGTCAAGTGGGGTGGCGGCGGGTATGTCACCGGCCTCATCTACCACCCGAGCAACGCGGGCCTGCTGTATGCACGCACCGACGTTGGCGGCGCTTACCGTTGGGACACGGCCAGCTCCACCTGGACGCCCATCACCGACGGCCTCGGTTTTGGCGCAGGCGAGGGCGATTTCCACGGCGTTGAAAGCATCGCGCTCGACCCGAACAACGATCAACTGGTCTACATGATGACGGGCATTACCGTCACGCAGGGTCACAACGGCCGCATCTACATCTCCAGCGACCGCGGCAACACCTGGACGCACTACGATCTGCCGTTCCCGGTGGGCGGCAACGACAACGGACGCGGCACCGGCGAGCGCCTGCAAGTCGACCCGAACAACCCCACGACGCTGTTCTACGGCTCGCGCACGGCCGGCCTGTGGAAGAGCACCGATTCCGGCCACACCTGGGCGCAAGTCACTGGCCTGTCTTCCACCACCATCAACGGCGGCAACTCCCCCATTGGCGTGGAGCAGGTGATTTTCGATACGTCGGGCAAGGGCAGCGGCCAGCCGACGTGGATCATGTGGGCCACCGTTGCGCCGGACTACGCCAACGCGGCGGGCCTCACGTCCACCCTGTACAGATCCACCAATGGCGGGTTCTCGTGGAGCCCGGTGTCCGTTCCGCAGGCGGTGTCGGGCTACTACATCCCGCACGTGGTGCGCACGTCTGATGGCAACTTCTACGCGGTGTTCAACGCAGGCGTTGGCCAGGGCATCAACGGCCCGAGCTACCTCTACAAGTTCGGGGGCAGTAACGACAGCAGCTGGACGCTGCTCAAAAGCTCAACCAGCAACGGTTTTGGCGGCGTGTCCGTCTCTGGCCTTGGCGCGTCTGCCCGCATCGCCCTTGGCATGACGGGCTGGAGCGACACCAGCAAGACCATCCAGCTATCTGACGACGGCGGCAGCACCTGGCGAGAAATCGAAGCCGGCATGCCGCACACCGGCCTTGCCTCGGGTGGCTGTTCCGGCTGGGTCGAGAGCGTCGTGATCGATCCCGCCAACCGCGATCACATCATGCACGTGCACGGTGGCGGCGTTTGCGAAACCATGAACGCCTCGTCGCCCGCGCCCACCTGGAGCGCCAAGGTCGACAACCTTGAAGAGACCGTCACCCTCGCGCTCGTGACCGCGCCGCCCGGTGCTTCGTACAACTTCATCAACAGCGCAGGCGACATCGGCACGTGGGTCAATACAGACCTCACGACGCGGCCCACCAAAGGCCCGTTGAACACGTGGAGCAGCGGCAATTCCGCCGACATGTCGTGGGCAGACCCGTCGTACATTGCCGCCGCAGGTGTGGACAACGCCAACGGCCATGTCACCAAGGGCTTCTGGTCTGGCGATAGCGGCAATAGCTGGTCGACGTTTGCATCGCTGCCCAATGGCGCCGCCGCAAGCCAGAGCAACGTAGGCAACCTCGTCGTGCCGTCACGCAACAACGTGACCTGGGCACCGCCCGATTCGGTGCCGTCGTACAGCACCAACAATGGCGCGAGCTGGACGGCCACCAACCTGCCGGCGTTCTGCGCCACCTGGAACGGCTACGCCCGTGGCTACCGCCTGGCCGCAGACCGCAAGAACCCCAACAAGGTCTACGCCTACGACTCCGGCGGCGCACCGTGGAGCTGGCAGCGCGGCAAGGTCTACGTCTCGAACGATGGCGGCCACACCTTCACGCTC
Source organism: Ralstonia sp. Ralssp135 (assembly GCF_047304345.1). NCBI lineage: Bacteria > Pseudomonadati > Pseudomonadota > Betaproteobacteria > Burkholderiales > Burkholderiaceae > Ralstonia > Ralstonia sp. Ralssp135. Next base: position 5,122 of record NZ_JBGLYZ010000074.1, on the reverse strand, counting down.
AGCCAGGGCTCCGTCAACGCAAACATGGCCTGGAACTCGTGGTGGGATACATCCATGGTGGTCAACCCCAACGCCGAGGGCGACATCTGGCTGGCTGACGGCGCTGCCGTGTACCACTCGGTGGATTCCGGCGCCACGTGGACAAAGCTCAACGCCTTTGCATCCGCCAACGGCACGATGGGCGCCACCGTGCTCACCCTGGGCAAGGCACAAGCGGGCGCGCCGTACTCCGCTGCCATCTACGTAGAAGGCACGCTCAACGGCGTCTGGGGCATCTTCCACTCTGACGACGGCGGCGCAACGTGGTCGCGCTTTAACGACGACGCACACCAGTTTGGTGGCTCCGGCGTCATGGCGGGCGACTGGAACACGTACGGCCGCATCTACGTCAACGGTGCGGCGCGTGGGGTGATCTACAGCAATTGATGTGCGGACGACTGGTCGATCAACGATCCGTCGATCAGTCGAGTTGTCCCCCGAAAGTTGGCTGCCAGCTTTCGGGGGTTTTTTACTGGTAGTTCCCAACATCCGAGAGGCAACACCAACGCGCCAGACTGAGCGCTGCTCTGGGCCGATCCAACATCACAAGTCTTCGATAGCCTTCCTGATTTTCCGCATACGGGACGCCTCGATGGACATGCTGTAGGACTGTTCCCCACGGGTAACTCGGAAGTTTTTAACGCGCTCCTGAAGTGTTTCGCGAGGGCCGGAGCGGCTGGTGCTCACATTGGTATTCTGAAATTGGCCTTGGTGCGTAACAAAGTTGTCTACAGTTCCACGCGACTGTGCATGCTTATAGAAGACGGGCGGGAGTACTTTCGTTCCCTCAATGTATTCCATGCCACCGATGAACTCTGATTGATGGCCTTCAAAGCACCTTCCGTTTTCATTCAATCTTTCATGAAGACTGTTGAATAACTCGTCTTTTTGGTATGCGTTAAGCAGAAAATTTAATGAAAATATTGTGCAACCGATGTGGGCTTTTTGCGCCTCAACATCGATGACAGCCATTTTGCAGTTTCTGAAATTGTCTTCAATATTCTTTTGCAATGACTGAATGCCGGCAATAAATTTATATTCTTTCTTCTTTGGGTCCCAGGTGTGAGAGAGCGCCGACTCCAGAAGTAGCACGGTCTTACCACCGTCAGCGTGCGTTCTGATATCTGCTGCGATTCTGTGCCTGTTCTGAGTGGTCAGCCGGAACAATGCGCGCCACGCCGGCTCACTCGAGGTGTGGAGCCTCTCAAGGAAAATTTCCGCCCAAGGAAAGTATTTAAGATTCAGATCAGGATGTCTTGCGTTGTAAGTATTCGCCAGCGTTTCAATGTTTTCGCCGTCGTGTGTCGATATTTCTGGATTGACCCCATCCGTGCCCGCAGCTCTCAAAACGGCATCTGCATATGCAGCCAATTGAGGATGCGTATACGCCACGGACGAATTCTTGACAGCGTCCTCCAGTGCCCTTGCTTTGTTGCGCGCTCGCCTAGGTAGATTGTCCAGGTGATATGAGGACGGACTGCGGGCAGGCGAGGATTGCGTGCTTGGAGCCCCAGAAGAATCAGCAGCGCGCCCCTGCCCTCCACCATACTGATAATCGGCCCCTCCTCTTCGAGGTTTTGAAACGCACAATCCCATGGGAACTCCTGTATTTGAAATAACCCATGATATGAACGGAACACTCTCGGGGGAGCGCGCAAAAGACGAAACTGTTGCTCTAGAAAAGAAAGCAAAAAGGGGCGCGCTTGACGCTCAGTCGTTTGCTGGGCAGCGCAACAACGTGACTACGCTTCACACGGTCCTACCAATGCGTTGATTCGTATCTGGATTTGCAGCTTCGCACCTGGCGGGGCGACAGGTTGTCGCGTGGCGAAAATTCTCTGTTTGGCATACACGACATCAAACCAATGAAAATTCAGTCCACGGCCAACGGCATTTCGATGCCGTCGCAGGATGCCCCGCAGTCCAAGGCGCCATCGAACATGCCGTCAGAGGCGTCTCCTCGAATCGCACACGCCCCGGATTTGCAGCGTGGTGCGCTACCCAAGGCACCATTTCGCGATCGCGACAGTAGGACTGTTCACCACGTGAGCAGCCCAGGACTTCGCTTGCGGGCGAAGCTGCCAGTAGGCGGCGCTTGTGCTTCTGCCCCATCGGACAGGAGCCGGCACGTAAGGCATGCCCCTTTTGAACAAGCCTCCGCGCTTGCTCAAGTCGGGGAGTTGAGAGCCGCTTGCGTTGTATTTTCTGCCGCTTGGCTTCATTCGATTACCAATGAGTCGATGACAGGCCACGGAAGAATGGAACATTTCACTCAGGCTCACACGCTTGAGGGTATTAGCGCTCAACAACAAGGCTACCGTCAGCATGAATTGGCGATTCGCGGCCAAGGCCGGCCGTACAGCGAATGGTTCGCGCCTGCGTTCCAGCACTACGGCGTGCGGCTTGGAGCGGATGTCGTCGTCGATGTGATGAGTCACGAAGAACAGGCCATGCAGACTTTGGCAAACATGTTCGCCCAAGCCAACTCATCTCACGTGTTCGTCATCATGCGAACCAACGGCGATAACCATGCTATCGCCACACATCAATCGGGCAACCATGTTCACGTTTTCGATCCAAATCATGGTGAGTACCGTCTTCGCCACTCCGAACTGAAGGATGGCTTGCGCAGCATAATCCAGGCGTACTCCAGCAGATTCCCGGTTCCAGAGTTACGGGTATTGCCGGCATACCCCTGAATCCGAAGAGCAGTCGACACGGTGCTATCGAGGCGAGCCTGATTACGTTGCCGGCTTTCAGTGCTGGGGGCAATGCTGTGGCTGCGAGCTCAGACGCGTCTGAGCAGGGTGATGTCGCCAGATCTGTTCACCGCCGCAAAACCCGTCGGCTCTCTTGAGAACAATGGCGTCGGGCCAGCCAGCCACCGGCACAACGGAAAGTCTGGGAAGCTGCCCTGCAATACGTCTTGCGGCCGCACGTCCGCGTCGAGTTCAAGCTCCCAGCCCCCAGCAATTACAAACGTGTCTGCCACACGGCAGATGGCTTGTGCAGCGTCCAAAAGGTACGGCTCCAGTTTGGAGAGCGCCAAACTCAGCGGCACAGGCAGAGACACCACAAAGCTCGCCCGCATGCCGTTGCTTTCCGTATGGATGCTGCTGCGCGAGCCATCGTGCAGCGCCACCCGGTTTCCATAGACGAAGAGCAGTTCGTGCTTGCCGGGCTCTTCTTCAAGCAGACGCTGCCCCGCAGGCCACGCCTCGCACTCCGACGCCCCGGTCACGTAGTTGATGCGGCAGACCTCCTGGGGCTCTCCAAAGAACCGGGCAAAGGCCGTTGCCAATGCGGAAATGGTCGTCAACCGATCGGCGGGCGATGTCGCGCGCTCCAGTACGATCGCGACATTCATGTGCTCGGGCATGGCGTTGGAGATCGGGTGGCGTGTGCGGGACGTTGGCGGCGGCTTACTTCTTCTCGTATTTCTCGTACGGCGCTACGTACGTCTCATACGACGTAAAGATGCCTTCGATGATGGAAAAGTTCGGCACGAAGACATACCCGATGATGCCAAGGATGCATCGGCCGACATTGCCCGTGTGTTCCCAGATCATGTAGAACGCGAACGCAAACACGACCCACGCCACCAGCATCCACACGAGGCGCCATCGATACGCCGTGTACTGCTCGCGCGACATCTTGGGCATCGCGGGCAACGGTTTCAATAAGTCGTTGAGCATGCTTAGCCCCGTTGGTCCACCTTGCCAGTGCGCAACGCAACCGCCCAATCCGGCCGATCCCGCTGCTCCGCAATCGCCGCCGCATCATCCCACTCGTATTCAACTGCACGGAACTCGGCTGTCCATTCACCCGCCTGTTCAGTCACGATGGCATAGCGCGCATGCGGGCTGCCGGTTTCAATCGTGTGGGCGAAAGGATGGGCATCGCTGTAAGCCTGCAGGCCGACACTGCCCGGGTTGACGATAAAGCGGCCATCCATCAGCTTCATCGCGCGTGGCATATGGGTGTGGCCGCACAGCACGAGCTTGGCGTCGGCATCTTCGGCGCGGGATAGCACTTCATCGTGCGTGGCTGCGCGGCATCCTTTCTCAGAAAGCGATTCCAGAAAATAGGTCTGGTCGTGCTGGGCAGAGCCGTGAACTAGCAGCACATCGTCTTCGATGTGCTGAAGCACGGGCAGGCTGGCAAACCACGCGAGCTGATCCGGCCGCAACTGCTCAAACGCGTACTGATCCGACGCACCCATGCGTGATGGATCACCCGCAAGAACCTGCCTTTCGTGATTGCCGCGAATGGTTGGCAGGTTCAGTGCCATCAACCGGTCAACCGTTTCGCGCGGTTGCAGCGGGCCGGACGCAATATCGCCCAGGTTCACGATCAGATCGACGCCCTGAGCCTGAATGTCTTCCAGCACAGCGTCCAGCGCAGCGAGGTTGCCGTGAATATCGGAGAGGGCGGCGATTCTCATGGAGCGTGAGAGCCATGACGATATGGGAAATAGATGCCGAATCGTACCGGAGAGTTTTTGCGTGAGTAAGTGCAAAAAGGACCGGCACCCGCAGCCACGCAGCACCGCGCGTCACCACAGCCCCAGATATGCCCAGCTCTTAATTCAGATTTTCACCAAACATAAATCAGCATCCCGCATTCGATCTTTATCAACCCCCACCCAAAAAAAACCTCCAAAGACCCCACCAACGGGGGCAGCGCAATCCCGATGCATCGCCTATGCTGTTTCCCAATTAAAAACCGGCGCCCTGATTTGAATCGGATTATCAGAGAAAGCGCCTAGTCCTAAATATCTAAGAGCATTAGGCCGGGGGCGGTAAATGGGGCGGAGGAGAAAACAAGCATCCACCAGCGATGTGCTGTTGGCGCTGCCGTGGTGGATGCTGGCGATTGGCTCGGCGGCCAGTTACCTGATTTTTCACAACATCCTCCCGGCCGCGTTTGGGGCCAACCCGCTGTTGAGCGCCATTGGCATGCTGGCGCGCGGGCTGGCCTGGATGCCCGCGCTGCTGCTCGCCTTCTTTGCCGTGCTGTCGTACCTGCGGGAGCGCAGCCAGCAGGCCGATGCCCGGCTCGGCCCCCCGCGCGTTGAACCGGC
>NZ_JBGLYZ010000073.1:0-8763 GCF_047304345.1 Ralstonia sp. Ralssp135 | reverse complement strand
GTGTGAAAGTAGGTCATCGCCAGGCTCTCCCATCAACACCCCAGCTCCATCAAAGAGCTGGGGTGTTTGTCTTTGCGTGAACGCTTCTCCGCTGACCTGCCGCATCGATCCGCCAGCCAGACCCCGGCAACATCCCACCTCCATCGCACAAAAACAAAAGGCCTCAAAAAGAGGTTTGTAGATCGCTTTTTTTGTCGGACCTCCCTCGATATTTGGGCGAAGCCTACTTCAAAGTCTCTTCAAACTAGTGTTTGAGGTGGCTATCGCCGCCTTGCAACGCACAAGCAAAACTAGATCGCGTTGAAGGAAAGTTGTGATACTGTATATTCATACAGTATCCACTGGCTTGCTTTGGCGTTTCCATGTTTGCGTTGTCCCCGTCTCTTGTCATCGCCGAAGATGTGGCGGAATGCCCCGTCCTCGCTGGACGCGCGGTGTCTGGGGAGCGTGCGCTTATGCCGAAAGCCTCGACGGTGCCATTGCCGGAGGCGCTGCATCCGGCTCTGTGGAGCGCAGGCCGTCTGGCGCGAAGCGACGGGCGCGTTTTGACCACTGGGTATGACTCGCTGAATGTCGAGCTGCCTGGTGGTGGCTGGCCCCTCGGCGGATTGACCGAACTGCTGTGCCCCCAATCCGGTATTGGTGAATGCAGGTTGCTGCGCCCGGCGTTGTCTACGTTGTGCGCGGATGCAGGGCGCATTGCGCTGATTGCTCCGCCGCATCTGCCGAATGCAGTGAGACTGGTGGGCTGGGATTTCTCTCCTGAACAAATCGTCTGGGTGCGCGCTGACAAGCCAGCTGATCTTCTGTGGGCAGCCGAGCAGGTTCTACGCTGCAAGGCTTTCGATGGTGTGCTGATCTGGCTGAACCAGGCTCGCCCAGGAGAGTTGCGCAGGCTGCAAGTGTTGGCCCAGGCGGGAGAGAGCGCCATCTGGGTGTTCCGGCCAGCTCAGGCGCAGCGTGAGTCGTCGCCAGCGGTGCTGAGGCTGGGGCTGGAACCGGCTGGCGCCGATTCGCTGTCCATTCTCTTCCACAAGCGGCGTGGGCCGTTGCGTGAATCTCCGTTGCTACTGCCGTTGGCGGATCCGCTTCGGGCCGGTCGCGCTTCCGTGCGACCGTTGCCTGTGCCATCGGTCGAGCCGTTCATCATGGATCCGGCCACAGCGAAATTGCTGGCCGCGCTTTCGTCTCCTTCGTCTTCTGTTGCGTTCAACGCTTTGTCGGACGTTTCCGATCAAAACACTCCCGATCATGCCGTTCTGGATCGCGGTGCATCTGCCCCGTCTCCCACTCGACGTGCTTCGACCCCGGTGGTCTGACCCAACCGCACTGCCTTTGCCGGTCGTGGTGCTGGAGCAGGAGCGCGTGGTGTCGGCCAATCGCTTAGCGATGCGCGAAGGCGTACACGCAGGCCTGCGCCGGGCAGGTGCGCAGGCGTTGGTGCCGCACGCCATACAGCTTGATCGCGATCTGGCGGCCGAGGCACGGTTGCTGCAATCGCTGGCGCTGGCGCTGTTGGCATTCACGCCGCATGTCACGTTGGACGTGGTGGAAGAAACGACGGTTTTGTTGGAGGTCGAGGCCAGCTTGCGCCTGTTCGGCGGACATCGCGCGCTGTGTCGGGCAGTGAAGTATTGCGCGGTTCGGTTGGGCGCTATGCCGCAGCTTGGCACCGGACCGACGGCACGCGGTGCGGCATGGCTTGCCAGTGCACAGCCGACGCCGATACGTGGGCGTCGTCGCACGACAGCACGTCAAAGGTGTGCACGAAGGGCGGTGCGGCAGGAGCGGTTGTCGGCGTTGCTTGATCAATTGCCCGTCGACGTGGTAGCCCGGCTCACGCGGCCCGATTGGCTTGAAGGCCTCGGCTGTCGCACGCTAGCTGATTTGCGCGAGTTGCCGCGTAGCGGCCTGCGGCGGCGCTGCGGGCCGTTGCTGGTGGATACGCTCGATGCCGCTTATGGCAACGGGCACGAGAGCTTCGCGTGGTTTACCGCCCCGTTGCGCTTCGATGTGCAGCTGGAATTGCCAGGCCGCATCGATAACGCGGAGGGCGTGCTGGCAGCCTCGGAGCAATTGTTGTTGCAGCTGGTCGGCTGGCTGTCGGCGCTTCAGTTGGGTGCCAAGACGTATCGGCTCACGCTGGAGCACGAACGCCGGCGCGGCCGGAGCAGTGAAGATGCCGCTTCGTCCACGCCGGTGGAGATCGCGCTGGCACAGCCGGTTCGCACGCTGGCGCACTTGTCGCGGGTGCTGCATGAGCGCGTGCATCGGCTCACGCTGATCGCCCCGGTGGTTGAACTGCGCCTGACGGTGACCGACGCTACGCCGCTCGCGCCGCCTACGGAATCGCTGTTTCCCGAGCCCGGTGGTCGCGCTGAAGATGCAGCACGCCTGATCGACACGCTGATCGCCCGCCTGGGTGCTGAGAACGTGCGTCATCCGCAGCCGTGCGCTGACCATCGCCCTGAGCGCGCCAACCACTGGGTCGAGGTAAATGCCGCAACCACCGCACAGAGCCGTGCGGCCGCGCGTCAAGCATTGGCGCAGTGGCATGCGCAGCAGCCGGAGCGCCCGCTGTGGCTGCTGGAGAAGCCCATCCCGCTGCTGACACGTCAGAATTATCCGTATTACCGCGGGCTGTTGCGGCTGGTGTCGATGCCCGAGCGCATTGAATCCGGCTGGTGGGACGACGACCTCATCAAGCGCGATTACTTCATCGCCGCCGGAGAAAAAGGCGAGCGTTACTGGGTGTATCGCGAACGCGTTTCCGCTGGCAAAGCCAATGCGGCAGACGAGGACGCCCGCTGGTATCTGCACGGCTTGTTTGGCTAAGCACGTCATGACTTCGCCCACGCCACTCCCCGGTCTGCCCGACTATGCCGAGCTGCATTGCATCAGCAACTTCACGTTCCTGACCGGCGCGTCGCATCCGCACGAACTGGTGGAGCGCGCTAAGCTGTATGGTTATCAAGCGCTGGCGCTGACCGACGAATGTTCTGTGGCAGGCACCGCGCGAGCGCTTGTGGCTTCCAAGGAACACGAACTGAAGCTCATCATCGGCAGCCGTTTTACGGTGCGCAATGCCGATGGCGAACCCTGGCTGCGGCTGGTGCTGCTGGCGCAGAACATCGAGGGTTACGGCAACCTGAGCGAGATCATCACGCACGCGCGGCTGGCGGCACCGAAGGGCGAGTACCGCTTGCTGGCAGACGATTTGGCCGCGCCCCAAGGTGAACTCGCTCACCTGCGCGGCGTGCCCGATTGTCTGGCGATTCTGCTGCCGGACTACGATCCCGACCCGCAGCAACTGCTGGCTCAGGCATGGTGGTGTCAGCGCGTGTTCGGTGATCGGCTATCCATTGCGCTGGAGTTGCCGCTGCGGCACGCGGATGACCGCCATCGCGGCACGGTTGCGGCGTTGTCGGAACAGATCGATGTGTCCATGGTCGCGACCGGCGGCGTGCAGATGCACACGCGTCAACGCAAGCCGCTGCACGATGTGCTGACCGCCATCCGCCTGTCCAAGCCGCTTTCTGAGTGCGGCTTGGAACTTGCGCCCAGCGCTGAACAGGCGATGCGCACGCGCATGCAACTCGCGTTTCTCTATCAAGGCAAGCGCGGTGCCAAGATCCTGCGCCGGACGATGGAGTTGGCGGCGTTGTGCAATTTTTCCCTTGACGAGATCGAATACGAATATCCGAGCGAAGTCGTGCCGGAAGGCATGACGCCGGCCGAATACCTGCTTGCTGAAACGTTGGCCGGTGCCGCAAAGCGTTATCCAAACGGCGTGTCGGAGAAGGTGAGCGCGCAGATCCAGGATGAACTCGGACTAATTGCCGACTTGGGTTACGAGCCCTTCTTCCTCACGGTCTATGACGTGGTGAAATTTGCGCGCAGCAAGGGGATCCTGTGCCAGGGGCGTGGCTCGGCGGCCAACTCGGCGGTGTGCTATTGCCTGGGGATTACCGAGGTGAACCCGGACAGCGGCAACACGCTGTTCGCGCGCTTTCTTTCGCGTGCACGCAATGAGCCGCCCGACATCGATGTCGATTTCGAACACCAGCGCCGCGAAGAGGTCATCCAGTACATCTACAACAAGTACGGCGTGACACGTACCGCGCTGGCGGCCGCACTCATCACGTATCGCACGCGTAGCGCACTGCGTGACGTAGGTCGCGCGTTGGGCATTGATCTTGGGATCATCGAGCAGGTGGCCAAGGGGCAGGCGTGGTGGGATAGCCGCAAGGAATTTGCGCAGCGGGCAGGCCAGCAAGGCCTGGATCCGGAGTCGCCGTTGGTGCTGCGCTGGGCGCAACTGGTAGATCAGTTGCGTGGTTTTCCGCGCCATCTGTCGCAACACGTGGGCGGGTTCGTGATTGCGCAGGGCAAGCTTTCACGCCTGGTGCCAATCGAGAATGCGGCGATGGAAAACCGTCGCGTCATCCAGTGGGATAAAGACGATCTTGAATCGCTACGCTTGCTGAAGGTGGACGTGCTGGCGCTGGGTATGCTCACAGCCATTCGTCGCACGCTGGATATGCTTGACGCGTTGCCCGGACGACGCGAGCACTATGGCGCAACCGGCAAGCTCGCCATGCAGCACCTGCACGATGACGACAAGAAAACCTACGACATGATCTGCCGCGCCGAAACCATCGGCGTGTTCCAGATCGAATCGCGTGCGCAACAATCGATGCTGCCACGTCTGCGTCCACGCGAGTATTACGACTTGGTGATCCAGGTGGCCATCGTACGGCCCGGGCCGATCCAGGGCGGCATGGTGCACCCGTATCTGCAGCGGCGCGAGGCGAAGCGCAATGGCAACACCGATTGCGTGACATACCCAGGGCCCGAGGTGAAAGCCGTGCTTGAACGCACGCTGGGTGTGCCGATCTTCCAGGAGCAGGTGATGGAGATCGCCATGAAGGCCGGCGATTTCACTCCGGACGATGCTGACCGCTTACGCCGCGACATGGCTGCCTGGAAGCGCAAGGGCAATCTCACACAGCATCAGGAGCGCTTGGTGCATGCGATGGTCGTCAAGAGGCGCTACGACCCCGCTTTTGTTGAAGCGCTGTGCAAGCAGATGGAAGGTTTTGCCGAATACGGCTTCCCCGAAAGCCACGCGGCAGGTTTTGCGAAGCTGGCCTACGTCAGCAGCTTCCTGAAGTGCCACGAACCGGCGGCGTTCTTTGCGGCGTTGCTCAACAGTCAGCCCATGGGGTTCTATTCACCGTCGCAACTGGTGCAGGAAGCCAGGCGCAACCATGTGCGCGTGCTGCCGGCGGACGTGACGGCCAGCGTATGGGACAGCACGCTTCATCCCCGCACCGACGGCGAGGCCGGTGACGGTGGCATTGTGCAGCCCGACATCCGCCTCGGGTTGAATCGCATTCGGGGCATGCGCAAACCGGCCGCCGAACGCATCGAAGCGGCTCGCGCCCAGGCGCCATTTACCAGCGTGGAGGATCTAGCCCATCGCGCCGCCCTCGACCGCCATGACCTGAACGTGCTGGCTGCAGCCAATGCGCTCAAGCCGCTGGCCGGCCACCGTCGTCAGGCGCTATGGCAAACGCTCGCACTGCAGGAGCCCGGCCAGGATCACGCGCTGCTGCGCCAGGCCCGGCCGGTGGAGGCGCCGCTCGAGCTGCCAGACCCGCCCGTTGGTGAAGAGGTGATGGCGGATTATGGCAGCCTGGGGTTGTCGTTACAGAGCCATCCGGTAGGGTTGCTGCGCGGGCGGCTCGAACGCATGCGTTTTGCCACCGCCGCCACGCTGGCCGGCTATCGCAACGGGCAACTGGCGCGCGCTTGCGGCATTGTCACGGTTCGGCAGCGGCCGGGCACGGCCAACGGCACCATCTTCGTTTCCATTGAAGACGAGACGGGCGCCATCAACGTCATCCTCTGGCCGCACTTGATCGAGCGTCAGCGACGTGAAGTGCTGAACGCCCAGTTGCTGGGCGTTTACGGCAAATGGCAATGTGAGCGCGAGACCCGACACCTTGTCGCTCAGCATCTGGTGGATTTGACCCCACTTCTGGGGCGCCTTGCCACTTTCAGTCGCGACTTCCATTAATTCCTGTCCGACCGCCAACTGACCGCCGCGTCACCTTCGGCACGGCAATTGCGTGACGAGAGGCACGCGCAGTCGCCTCACCGTGATGCAGAGGGCTCAGGCGATTCACTTCCGCCGTGCACCCTCCAATTGGCGGATAGGGCAAGCGCGGATCGACGAAACGTAGTGCGGATGCAAGGATTTGCGCTTGAAGCGTCACAAAAACCCCCAGCAAGCGAAGAAAACGGCATCTGTAAGGGAACTGACCCTCAAGGCGCCTTGTCACCATAAGCAGGGTTGATGAGATGCGCTTTCATCACGCGTCAATATTGGGTGCAGTCGAAATTACGTCTACTCTGTAGAAAACACATCACGGAGGCCGCCCCCAAAAACGTGTGCAACGGCGTGCATAGATGACACCGCCACCGTTGCCGTGCTGCTGTGTATGACCGCGGACGAAGGTGCAGCCACCCGACCCGCATATTTTCAGCCCATCGATCGGGTCCAGACCCGGCGGTGTTTCCCATCTCAGGTGCAGGAGCGAACAGATGGAACAGCCTTTCAAGCAGTTACACAGTCTGCGCAAGTCGCGCAAGCTCAAACAGGAAGATGTCGCCAAGATGGCCGGTATCTCTCGCGAAGCGTATTTGCGCGCGGAATCCGGTCGTGCCGATCCCCGCCTGTCGACGCTGATGGCCGTGGCCGGCGCGCTGGGGCTGGAGGTCGTTCTGGCGCCGCGAGAAGCCGTTGCCGAGATCGAGCGCGTGATTGCCAATCATCCGACTCAGCCAACGCAAGCGGGCGGCGGAGCGGAAGCTGGCCACGAGCGTTCGGAGCATGGCGCGATGGGCGGCACGGGCGGCGGACATGGCCTGGCAGGCCAGTATCGCGGGCCGGAGCGCCATCCGCAGTCCGCCTATCACCCAGGTGCCTCGCACAGCCAAGCGGGCCAGCAAGGTGCCCCCCATGCGGGCAGCGGCGCCGAGGATCGCTCGCGCATGACGTCTTCGGACAAGCCCGGCGCTGGCGGTTCGTCCAGTGGTTCAGATCGCCCGGGCGGCGGTTCGGGTTCGCGCGAGTCGTAAGCGGATCCCTCTGGTATAGGCCGGGCACGCAAGCGCCCGGCTTGCGATTGAGCGCAGGAAGCAGTCGCACTACAATCGGCCCGGCAAGCCGCGCCCGGTTGGTTTGTGCGCGTTTGCGCTAACGTTTCCTTCTCCTTTCCTATGCACGGCGATCCGCCACGCACGCACATGGCGCAAGCCGTACCGCAACATCCGCCGTTCTGGCACAACCTCAAACAAGACGTTTTCTTCTGGGCGCTGTTGGCCATCTGCGGCGCGCTGACGCTCGCGGCTCCCAAGCGCATCGTTGAATATCCGGCGCTGATTGACTGGCACACCATTGCCGCATTGGCCGGTTTGCTCATCCTGACCAAGGCGGTAGAGGCCAGCGGCATGCTGCAGTTGCTCGGCCGGCGCCTCGTCGAAGTCGTCAGCAGCGAGCGTGTGCTGGCGCTCAGCCTGGTAGCGGCTTCGGCGGCGTTGTCGACCGTATTGACCAACGATGTGGCGTTGTTCGTGATCGTGCCGCTCACCGTCGGCTTGCGGCAGGTCGCCAGCCTGCCGGTGGCGCGGCTAGTGATATTCGAGGCGCTGGCGGTCAACGCGGGTTCCGCGCTCACGCCGATCGGCAATCCGCAAAACCTCTTCCTGTGGCATCAATCCGGGCTGTCGTTTGGCGCATTTGTCTGGCAGATGACGCCGATGGTCGTGCTCCTGATGGCGTTGCTTCTGCTGGTGACGTGGCTGGCGTTCGCCTCGCACGAAATCCATCTGCATGCTGAAGCCACCGACGTGGAATTGCACAAGCGCCTGCTGGTGCCGGCGCTCGTGCTGTACGTGCCATTTCTGGTGCTGACCGATCTGGGCCATCCGCTGGTGGCGGCGGCCGGGTTGATCGGGCTGTACCTGATCGGCGCGCGCTATGTGCTGGCCCGGGTGGACTGGGGCCTCCTTCTCGTGTTCATGCTGATGTTCATTGACCTGCGGCTGGTGGCGCAGCTTGGCATCGTGCGGCAGGCGCTGGATGCGCTGGCGTTGAGCAATCCCATGCATCTGTACTGGGCTGGCATTGGCGTGTCGCAGATCATTAGCAACGTGCCGGCGGCAATCCTGCTGGCAGAGTATTCACATGACTGGCCAATGATTGCCTTTGCAGTCAGCGTGGGCGGATTTGGCACGCTGATTGGGTCATTGGCCAACCTGATTGCGTTACGCATGCTGGGCGACCGCCGTGCCTGGTGGGTGTTTCACGCGTACTCGATGCCGTTTCTCTTGGCTGCGGCAGGCATCGTGTACGCGTGGCTGATGTGGCTGCGTTAGGCTGGCACGGCATCCTAATCGGGCATGACGCTGGTCCAGGTGATGGCGCTCGGTACGAAAGCACAGCTGCGGCGTAGCGGTCAGCTGGCCGATCTGTTTCCTAATTGGTCGGAGGAGCGCTTTGCGCTCTACGCACTGTATCCATCGCGCGCTACCTGCCTGCCAACGTGCATGCATTCATCGATTTCTGCGTCGAGAACCCGCCCGCAGGCTAGCCCGTAAAGTACTGGGGGCGCCCGCGGGGGGCCGCCCCCGCGGAAGCAACAAACCGGGTGAGGATGTTTGGTGGGGGAACCGGGGGAGGCACCCAGGGCGGGG
>NZ_JBGLYZ010000072.1:0-8783 GCF_047304345.1 Ralstonia sp. Ralssp135 | reverse complement strand
CATGCTGCTCGACCTGGGGCAGCCGCTGCGTGACGGCGCGCTGTACCTCAACGTGCAGACCAATTTCCATTTCGTTGAGGCTGTGCGCAACCTGCGCCGTTTCGACCAGGTGTTTGTACAGACCGCGCTGTCGCGTCATCCGAACGGGCTTGCCGTCCTGCCGCTGCCGATCTCGCTGGCGGAAATGCGCGACATTTCGTTCTCCGAAGCGCTCGGCCTGCTCAATCGGCTGCGTACGTTCTTCGACCTGCAGGTCGTTGACCTGGGCGGGTTCGGCAACATCGACTTCATCGCGCAGATCATCAAGGCCGCCGACGACGTGATGCTGGTAACCGAGCAGAGCGTAGGCGCCATCGTGTCGGCGGCCGAGCTGATGCAGGAACTCAAGAAACGTGAAATTGACCGCGACCACCTGCACCTGACCATTTCGAAATTCGACACGCGCCTGTCGTTGGACGCAGCGCAGATTGCCGAGCGGCTGGAGATCCCCTCGGTGCTGACCGTGCCGAACCGCCGCGAAGCGCTGGTGATCGCCTCCAACCAGGGCGCGATGCTGGCGGAGACTCACCCCACAGATGCCTATGTGCGTGCGCTAGCCCAGATTGCCCAGACGCTGGGCTATGCGCAGCAGAGTGAGCGCGCGTCAGGTGTGTCGAGCTGGGTGTCTGGCGTGAGTGCGCGGCTGGGCGGGCGTTTTGGCGGGCGCTCCAAACGCAAGTCGGCAGACGCCACTGAACTGGATATCGGTACCACCGAACGGAACGCGACATGACCCAACCCATCGAGTTCTCCAACCAGGCGGACGCCGGCCACGGCGTGTTTGCCGTCTCGCAGGCCTTCCAGGACATCAAGGAAGCCGCGCACGAACACCTGCTGACGCGCATCGAAGAACTTGGCGCCGAGTTCGGTCGTTGGTCGCGCACGGCCATCCAGCGTTTCGTCGATCTGGAAGTGGAAGGCTTCACGCGTATGCGCCGCATCCCCGTCAACGAGACGGAGGTGCGGCAGATTGCCGAGGCGCTGACCAAGGAGTTGGCCGGCTTTGGCCCCATCGAAGACCTGCTGGCCGACCCGGCGGTGGAAGACATTCTCGTCAACGGTCATCTGGACGTGTACGTGTCGCGTCACGGCATTCTCGAGCGCATTCCGGTGCGCTTTTCCGACAACAACCACCTGCTGCGCATCGTGCGCCGCATCCTCGCGCCGATCGGGCGCCGGTTGGATGAGTCGAACCCGATGGTCGATGCGCGCTTGCCCGACGGCGGCCGCATCAACGTGGTCATTCCGCCGCTGGCCCTCGAAGGGCCGGTGGTGTCGATCCGCAAGTTTCGAAAAGACCCGCTCAAGCCGGAAGACCTGCTCGGCCTGGGCACCATGAGTGAAGAGATCGGTGCGCTGATCGAATCTGCTGTGCGCGCCCGATGCAACATCCTGGTGAGCGGCGGTACCAGCTCGGGCAAGACCTCGCTGCTTAACGCGATGGCGTATCACATTCCCGAGGTCGAGCGCGTGATCACCATTGAGGACACGGCCGAACTGTCGCTCAACCACCCGCACGTGGTGCGCTTGGAAAGCCGGCCGGGTGGCTTCGAGGGCACGGGCGTCGTCACGATTCGAGAACTGCTGCGCAACAGCCTGCGCATGCGGCCCGACCGCATCATCGTGGGCGAAGTGCGTGGCGGCGAAGTGCTGGAAATGCTGCAAGCCATGAGCACCGGCCACGATGGCTCGATGGGCACCATTCACGCCAGCAGCCCGCGCGAATGCCTCTATCGACTGGAAATGCTGGCGGGCTTTGCCGGCTTCCAAGGCAGTGAGGTGAGCTTGCGCCGGCAGATCACCAACGCCATTGATTTCATCGTGCAGATCGGGCGGTTGTCCAACGGCAAGCGCCGCATCCTGTCGATCACGGAAGTGACGGGGCTCGGGGACAACATCATCTCCACGCAGGAGCTGTACCGCTACGAGCCCTACATCGGCCCGGACGGCGAAGAGGTCGACCGCTGGACGGCGCTCGGCCTGCAGCCGCATTCGCCCAAATTGGCCCGCATGCGCAACGGCGATGGCGGCGGGATGAATGGAGGCATGACCGGATTCGGCGGCGGAGGCCGTTTCCATGTCTAGCATGACGCTCTGGTTTGGTTGCCTCGCGCTGCTCCTGATGGGCGCATCGCTCATGCTGTGGGCGGAGGCCGTGCGCCGTCGCGAGCGCGAGGCATCGCGCAGCTTCGTGCGCGCACAGACCGAGCAGATCAATGCGCGTTATCAACCGAATGTCGAGCCCGTGCCGGCAAGCGTGCCCGATTCGCTCAATCGCGCCTGGCACGATGCATTGCGCCGCGCCGATATCGAGCCGAGCCGGCGCTTTTACGTGCTGCTGATTGGCCCGGCGCTGATGATTGCGCTCGCGGTCTGGGCGATGTCGAGCGCGCTTTCGGCCCTGACGGCGCTGGCACTGTATGTCTTGATCGTTGCGTTCCTGTTTTGGAATCGCACCCGGAAGATGAACGAGCGCCTGCTGGCGCAATTGCCAGGCTTTCTCGATGGCGTGGTGCGGCTGATGAGCATTGGCAGCGCGGTACCCGCGGCGTTTCAGGCGGCGAGTGCCAATACCGAGCAGCCGTTGCGCAACTGCCTGATCGCCATCACGCAGATGCAGCGCGCCGGCAAGGACCTCGACGCAGCGGTGCTGACAGTCGGCCAGCAGTACCGTGTGAACGAACTGGTCCTGCTGTCGTCGGTGCTGCGCCTGGCATTGCGCTACGGCGGGCGGGCCGACATTGTGATGGAGCGCACGGCTGCATTCATGCGTGACCGGCAGCAAGCCCAGCGCGAGCTGTTTGCACTGTCGGCGGAAACGCGGTTGTCCGCATGGATCATCGGCTTGCTGCCGATCGTGGTGGGCGGTGTCATCGTCATGTTCAACGCGGCGTACATCATGTCGATGTGGCGTGACCCGTTCGGCAAGACGTTGATTCTTACGGCATTCGGCATGGAAGTGCTGGGTGCGGTCATGCTGGCCAAGCTAGCGAAATCGGTCTGAGGAGAACGCATGGACGATGCCCTGATCACCCTCAGCCTGACCGCGGCGGCCGCCGGCGTGCTGGTATTCGGTGGGCTCGCGGTGCGCGCAACGCTCACGCGACATCGCAGCGCACGCAAGCTCGATACGGCGCTGTCCGACATGCGCGCGACGGCGGCCAACCCCGCCGCAACCGCTGCGTCGCCGGTTGTGCAGCCCGCCGCCAAACCGCGCCCGCACGGCCCGCGTGAAGCGCAGCAGCTCCAGCAACAGATTGCCAAGGTTGGACAACGATGGATCGACACCGGCCTAGGCCGCCGCATCGTGACGGAGGAAGACCGCAAGCTGCTTGAAGAATGCGGCTACTACGGCGAACACGCCCGCACCGTCTTTGGTGGGACCCGTATCCTGCTGCCGCCGCTGCTTGCTGTGTTCGGCGCATTGCATGCGTCATCGCTCTTGTTTGTGTTCGTGTTCGGCTTTGTCGGCATCGCGTTGGGCTACCTTGCTCCGAAGTGGCTGCTCGGGCGCCGCAAGGAAACCCGCCGGCGCCGTATGGACGATGAGCTGCCCGTCATGGTCGACATGCTGCGGCTGCTGCAGGGCGTCGGCTTGTCAATTGACCAGAGCCTGCAGGTGATCGCCAACGAGTTCCACAGCATGCTGCCCGTGCTGGCGGGTGAATTTGGCCGCGCCAACCAGCAGTTTGCCTCGGGCCGCCCCCGCGAGCAGACGCTGCTGCGCATTGCGCGCCTGTTCGACAACGAAGACCTGAAGGGCCTGATTACGCTACTCACGCAGGTGGATCGCTTCGGCGGCGCAGTGCAGGAGCCGCTGCGGCAGTTTGGCGGGCGTCTGCAGGAGAACCGCCGCGCGCGCCTGAAGGAGCGCGTGGGCAAGCTGACCGTGCAGATGACGATGATCATGGTCATGACGCTATTGCCCGCGTTGCTGATCGTCACTGCGGGGCCGGGCTTCATGGGCGTCATGCGCAGCTTGCAACACACCGGGGGACATTGAGATGACACGCTTCCCAAACACCGCGCGCGCCAGCTGGGCCGGCGTGGCCATGTTGACAATCCTCCTGGCTGGCTGTGGCTCGATGGCCACGTCCGACATGAGCCTGCGCGCCGATGCCGATATCGAAATGGCACGTCAGCGCCAAAGCCAGGAGAAGTCAGAAATCACCAGTCCGGCGACGTATCTTTCGTTGATCCGCAAGATGCAGGAGCAGGGCCTGTACTACGCGTCGCTCGCGCATATCGATGCCTACCAGCAACGCTATGGCCGCGCGCCCGAAATCATGCTGCTGCGCGCGGATGCGCTGCGCGAAACCGATCAACTTGCCGCTGCCGATGCCGAGTACCGCGCGGTGGTGGGCGCCACCTCCGCCATGGGTGCAGGCACGCAAGGCGGATTGCTCAATGCCGCGGCCTGGCGTGGGCTGGGCATCGTTGCGGGGCGCCAGGGCAACTTTGCCGAAGCGGCTCGCCGGCTGCAGGTCGCGGCTCAGGCCAATCCGACCGACGCCAGCACGGCCAGCGATCTTGGCTACGCCCTCATGCGTGCTGGCGAGGTCGAGCAAGCCCGCGTGCCATTGATGCAGGCGCAGCAGATGGCCGCCGCCAGCCCGAAGATCGCCGGCAATCTGGTGATCTGGCTGACCGTGAACGATCGCAAGGAGGATGCTGCATCCCTCGCCTCGCACGCACAACTGACGGCCTCTGCCCTCAAGGCAGTCGATGACGACGTTGCCCGCGTGCGCGCTGCGTGGCGAGATCGCCGTATCGCTCGGGAAACCACGACGATGGCGCCGCGCGGTGTGGCAATGGGGCCTTCTGCCGCAGCGTCTGCTGGCGTCTCGGTCGCCGCCGCGGCGACCACCACCCAAACATCGGCGCGCCCGCTGGCATTGCAGCGCGGTCGCCTGCTTGACACCTTGGAGGCTTCACAATGACTTCCCGCATCTTGATGGCCGCCGGTGTGGCGGCATGGCTGACGTGCGGCGTCGCCGGCGCCCAGGGGTTCTCGGGCAGCGACTCGCAGGGCGCCGCGGCGGCACCCAAGGTCGGCACCCACGTGAATGATGCGACGCGGGCGCTGTTCAAGGCGCAAGCCGAGGGCACCTACGCGGGCGAGTTCGTGCCGTTGCGAGGCGAGCAGGCAGCGCTGGCCTATCAGCGCTACCTCAATTCGTTCAATCAGGCCATGCCTGGCCTGGCACAGCAGAGTTCCGGAACGCGGGCGTCGACGGTCAACCTTGTCCAGCAGTCTGGGCGCTGATCTCTGCAAAACGTACCTCACGCTGTGACACGAGCCACCGCCCCCCGTCTTCGCCGAGCCGTCATGCTCCGCCGCCGCCTGCGTGGCGCGGTCAGCGTGATGACGGCTACTTTTATCGCCACGGTCGGGCTGGCGGTGTTGGTGTCGATCGACATCGGCAACCTGTTCTATCAGCAGCGCGCGCTGCAACGCTCGGCCGATCTGGCAGCGATGGCCGCCGTGCAGAGGCTTGACCTGCCGACCGCCGCACAACAGGCGGTGGTGCAGAACGGACTGACAGTGGATGGCACCAATGTCACGCTGGCAGTCGTGCCAGGCGTTTGGGATGCCAGCGCGGGCACGGCGCCCACGTACTTCACCGCGCAGGCGGCCGTTGACGGCAACACCAACGCAGCACAGGTGACGATCACGCAGAACGTGCCGTATTTCTTCATGGTGGGCCGGCGGCAACTGACGGCGACGGCGATTGCGAAGAACACATCCATCGTGGCGTTCTCGCTCGGGTCTGGGCTTGCCTCAGTCGATAACGGACTTCTGAACCAGCTGCTCGGATACCTGCTCCACACGAACTTGAATATCGATGCCGTTTCGTATCAGGGGCTGGCCACGACCAACATCCGCCTGGCCGACCTAGCGGTGGCGCTGGGTGCGGGGTCGATGCAGGAACTGCTCTCGCTGTCGCCTAGCCTAGGGACTTTTTTCAATGCCGTGATCTCAGTGGCGTCGCAGTCCGGGCTGGCCGGGGTGTCGGTGGGGGGGGCAGGCGCCAGCAATGCGCTGTCGTTTGGCAACGATCTCAACGTGCCGATCAATATTGGCGATGGTGGAGCCTCGTCGCCGGGCTTGCTGCAGGTGCTGGCACTGGCTGGCAATGAGCAGGCTGCCCTCAACGCCACCGTCAATGTGCTCGATCTCCTGACAACGGCTGCGCAGATTGCGAATAGCCAGTCGGCTGTGAATGTGTCGCCGGTTACGCTCAACATCCTGGGGCTGGGGACGGTTACGCTATCGCTGAAGATCATTGAACCGCCGGCGATTGCTGTTGGGCCACCGGGGCAATTTTTGTCGGGACCGAACGCAGGGCAGTGGAGAACGCAAGCGCGGACGGCGCAGGTGCGGTTGGGTCTAGGCATCAATGCCGACGTGCTGGGGCTTGCTGGTATTACGTTGCCGATCGGTTTGCAGGTCGCGGGCGCCCAGGGGCACGCAAAATCGACCAACTGCGTCGTTCCTCGTCAGAACTCGACAGCCACCATCTCCGTACAACCCCAGCCCGTTTCGCTGTGCATTGCTACAGGGGCGGATACGGCGGTAAGTGGCGCGTTGAATTGCGCATCGGCCGCACCGGCGCCTCTCGTCACTCTGCTTGGGATTGGTGCAGTCAGTATTAAGGCCAACGTGTCGCCGGCCCCCAATTCGGGGTGGGCTGACGAAACCATCGCAGCCACTCAGATCGGTTTGAATCCTCAGACCGATACAAGCGGCAATTCACCACCGCGTGTGAGTACGCAGGCAGTGTTTGGCTCTGTCCTGAACAGCAACCTTGATCAGCTGCAGTTGACCGTCCTGGGAATTCCACTTGGGCCGATCGGTACGGCGATTCTGTCTCCGGTGCTGGCTCTGATCGGCTCGACGCTCGACGCCATCCTGACCCCTCTACTCGAAGTCCTCGGCATCCAACTCGGCTACGCCGACATCAAACTCCTTTCGCTCGACTGCGACGCCGTCGAGTTGGTTTACTGACATGGAAGCGACGACATGAAAACCGATCGCTGGGCGTACGAAACGCTTGAGATTTTTGTCTGGGAAGGCCGTCACGATATTGCCGATCGTGTGGCACGGTTCATGGCGCCGTTTGGGGCGGAGGTCATCCGCGCGGGCGGTATCGATTTTCAACCGGCCGAGCCGCGGCTGAAGCCTGCGGTGGCGGTGATCAGCGCATCGGTAGTGGAAAGCGGTGGTTTTACTGTGCTCGACTGGCAGGCTGCGCAAGGCATGCCGGTGATCTGGGTGGCGGCGGATACGCAGCATGATTCGAGCCGCTTCCCGCCCGAATACACGTACGTGCTGGGTCCGGATTTTGGCGCCACCGAACTGCGCGCGCAGATCAGCAAGGTCCTGCCGTCGATGTCGTCTGCGCAGGCCCAGGCGCAGGATCAGAGCGACCTCGTGGCCGCATCGCCGGCCATGCATGGGTTGCTGGAGCAGGTCGATACCTTTGCCGATTGCGACAGCAACGTCATGCTTTATGGCGAAACCGGCGCCGGCAAGGAACGTATTGCGCGCCTGCTGCACGACAAGAACAGCGTCTACGGCAAGGGGCCATTCGTGGCGGTCAACTGCGGTGCGATTCCCGACGGGCTGTTCGAATCGCAGTTCTTCGGCCATGCCAAAGGCGCGTTCACGGGCGCCATGTACGCGCACCGTGGCTACTTTGAACAGGCCAACGGCGGCACGCTGTTCCTCGATGAGCTGGGCGATCTGCCGCTGTACCAGCAGGTGAAGCTGTTGCGCGTGCTGGAAGACAGCGAATGCACGCGGTTGGGTTCGACGGTGCCGGTCAAGCTGGATTTCCGGCTGGTAGCCGCCACCAACAAGAACCTGCGCGAAATGGTCGCCACGGGCAAGTTCCGCGCAGATCTGTACTTTCGTCTGGCTGTGATCGAGCTGCGCATCCCCAGCCTGGAGCAGCGCGGGGCGGACGACAAGCTCGCGCTGCTGCTTTCCTTCCTGCGGCATTTGCTGGGCGACAAGACCTTCAATGCCATGCCGCCGGTGCCGGAATGGGTGCGTACCTCGGTCACTCGCGCCTACTTTGCAGGCAACGTGCGCGAGCTGCGCAACCTGGCAGAGCGCATCGGCATCACGCTGCGCCAGTTCGGTCGCTGGGACGAAGCCCGTATCCTGCCGCTGTTTGCCGGCCTGCAGCGCGATGCCTTCGAGCGCGAAGGCGGCAATGGCGGCTATGGCGAGCGCAGTGGGGGCGGCAATGGCGGCGAAGAAGAACGCCGCCGTATCCTGGCCGCGCTGGATGCCAACAACTGGCGCCGCCAGGACACCGCCGCTACGCTTGGCATCAGCCGCAAGGTGCTGTGGGAAAAGATGCGTAAATTCCAGATTGCCGACGGCGAAGCCGAGCTGCGCGAGCTGGAGTGACGCCATACAACACCCTACTGCGCGGCGGGCGTCCGGCTCGCCACTTGGGGAGGCGGATCGCGTATAGTTTTCGGCTGCAACACCTGCGCAGAATCCACAGGGTCGAGATGAGAACACAACAACAATCAGGGAAAGCGTCGCACCAGGCGTTTCAGAGGGGATTGGCCATCGCGGCCGCAGTCGCAGTGATGGCCGGTACGGCCGCCTGCACATCGGCCGTAGCGCAGAGCCCAGCCGCACCGCCCACAGCCATTGCCCCCATTGCTGCCGCCGCGCCCGTGCCGGCCTTGACCGCCACGGTTGGCCAGCCGGCGGCAACGGC
>NZ_JBGLYZ010000071.1:0-9191 GCF_047304345.1 Ralstonia sp. Ralssp135 | reverse complement strand
GGCTGCGCGTGATCGTGCTGCCGCGCAATCGCGGCAAGGGCGTGGCTGTGCTGGCCGGGCTGGAAGCTGCTGCCGCGGCGGGCTTCACCTACGTGCTGACCATGGACGCCGATGGCCAGCATCCCGCAGAGCTCATCCCCGAATTCATGGCCGCCTCGCAAGCTGCGCCCGACGCGATGATCCTCGGCCAGCCGGTGTTCGACGCAACGGCGCCGCAGATACGCGTGCACGGCCGGCGCCTGTCCAATGGCTGCGCAGACATCGAGACCCTGTGGGCCGGTATTGGCGATACGTTGTTCGGCTTTCGCGTCTATCCGATTGCACCGCTGGCCGAGATCATGCGCCGGCACATATGGATGCGCGGTTTCGATTTCGACCCGGAAGCGGCGGTGCGCCTGTGCTGGGCGGGCGTGCGCCCGGTCCGGCTTGCAGCGCCGGTGCGCTACTTTCGCGCGCACGAGGGCGGCGTGTCGCATTTCCGGTATCTGCGCGACAACATCCTGCTGGTCGGGATGCATCTGCGCCTGGCGGCTGAGGGCATGCTGCGCTTGCCCTCGATGATTGCGCGGCGGGTGCAGCGCGGCTGGTAGCTTGCGGCGGCCGGATCAGACCGCTTCGGTGGCGGCCCGGGCCTGGTTCAGAAGGGTTTCTGCGGCGTGCCAGGCCTGTGACGCGGCGGACGGATCGCCAATCGCGCGCGCATCGGCCGTGGCACCCGACAGCAGCATCACGTACACGCCCGCAAGCTGCCGCGCCGTATTGGCGGGCACCACATCCTTGAGCAGCGTTTCCATCATTGCGAGCAGATCGTCGCGGTAGCGCACTGCCACGTCGGTCACCTTGGGGCAGGTGGCGCCAAACTCAGCCAGCGCGCGCTCGAACAGGCAGCCCGCAAATTCGGGAGTGCGGAACCATGCGCCGTACCACTCGAAGATGCCCTTGAGGCGGGAGGTGGCGTCGTGCATGGGGCTGAGCTTTTCGGCAATGCTGCCCATGACGAAGGTATAGCGCTGCTCCAGCACTTCCTTGATCAGATCTTCTTTGCCGGCAAAGTGCCGGTACAGCGTCATCCGAGCGACGCCGGACTCGTCGATGATCCAATCGACGCCCACGGGGTGAAAGCCGTGCTTGGAAAACAGCTCGCCGGCCTTGTCCACCACCTGTTGGCGCTTACTTGCGCGCATTGCTACCTCTCTTGATTGCCGAGCTGCATCTTAGCATCGGGCCCTTGTTGCGACCTTTGGGGGCTTGCCCCGAAAACGGTCGGTTGCAGGGTGTTGTTGCCGCGTCAGCTTTACGCTTTGATAACACAACGGCACACGCTTCCCGCTAAAGTAGACCGATCTATATCATGTGCCCGCAAATCCAGCGGGGGCGCGGAAGAGAAAGCGTTGCGCAGCCGATCTGGCGGCTGCCGGTTTTGCGAACGGGATCGCAAAAACGACCGGCACCGACCTGGCTGTCAGCGGAGTTTCTCTCGATCAACAGCAACAATAAAAGAAAGGGTCAGGCGAATGCGGAATCGTTTGCTGATGTTGGGGGTCGTGTCACTGCTGGCAGCGTGTGCCCAGCCGCAGCCGCCCAGCGATGTGGTGCGGGTGTGCGATGACCGCGGCTGTGCCGATCGGCCGAAAGCCCAGGTGGCGTTTGATCAGGCAAACATCCCCGACGAAGATCCGCGCATTGCCGCACTCAAGGAAGTTGCCAAGCGAGAGCCCAAAGCCGCCTACGACCTGGGCCTGCGCTATTTCCGCGGCGACGGCGTCCGCCAGGATAGCTACCAGGCTCTGAACTGGATGCGCGAGGCTGCCGAGCACGGCAACCTGCAGGCGCAAAAGGCGCTTGGTGCGTTCTATCTGTTCGGGCTGGAAGAGATGGGCTCCGACCCGCGCGAAGCCGAAAAATGGCTCTCGATTGCCGTGAGCCGCGGCGACAAGGAATCGAAGAAGCTGCTTGAGCAGGCACGTGCGGCCAAGAAATCTGACGAAGACGACTACAAGTGGCGCGCGCAATGGCGCAGCACTTACTACGGCTATTGGTATTCGGGTTATCCGTACCTCGGCGTTTGGCGCCAGACGAGCTGGTACTGGTACTGAGAGAGGCGCCGCAGTCATCCGTTTCAAAGCGTTTCAAGGCCGTTCGGGGAGGGGGAAAGCCTGTTGCACAACCCGCACGCCTGATCAAGGGGGGCTTATTGAGTCGCAGGACGCATAAGCCGAACATCGACTCAATGTGAGCCACACAACAATATGAAAACCAATCTTCTCAGCCGCACTGCCAAGGCCGCAGGCGTGGCACTGATCATCTCTTCCCTGGCTGCGTGCGCAGGCGGCGGCATGGTGACGCCGGGCGGTCAGAACGCCGGCGTGAGCGGTGCTGCCGCGGGCGGCTCCAGCGTGGGGGCAGACCCGACGCTCGAGCGCTGCGCCTCGCCGCTGGGCACCATCGCCATGGATGATGGCCGCAATGCCGACTGGTACGGCCAGTTCGGCAGCGCCACCAAGGTGACGACCATCGACCCCCTGCTGCGCATGGCCGTGCAGCAATCGAACTGCTTCGTGATCACGTCGATCGGCAACCAGAAGACCGACGCACGCCTGTCGCGCATCACCGATCTGCAGCGCAACTCCGGTGAATACCGTGCCGGCTCCAAGCAGCAGAAGGGCCAGCGTGTGGCGGCTGACTATTACATGGAGCCGCAGATCATCATCAACGACTCGCCGATCGGCGGTGTGGCAGGTGCCGTGGGCGGCCTGCTGGGCAACAGCGCCATCGCCGCGTTGGCCGGCAGCGTGAGGTCGAAGGCTTCGGTCGTGACGCTGACCCTGTTCGACGTGCGCTCGGCCGTGCAGATCGCAGCCGCCGAAGGCAGCTCGACCGCTACAAACTACGGTGCAGTGCTAGCCGGCTTTGGCGGCGGCGTGGGCGGCGGTCTGGCAGGTTTCTCCAGCACGCCGGAAGGCAAGGCCACGGTGGTCGCCTTTATCGACGCGTGGAACAAGATGGTCGTCGCGCTGCGCAGTTACAAGGCGCAGGACGTCAAGGGCGGCCTGGGCCGTGGCGGTCAGCTCAAGGTCAACTGATCGGGTTGAACCGGACCCGCACTGAAAGGGCGTTCAGCGCCTAGATGTGCGAAAGCAAAAAGCCTGCGGTGGTTGCGTCGCAGGCTTTTTGTTTTTTTAGGCGGGGCTGCGCTCAGCGCGCGTCTTTCGGCTTGTCGCCCTTGGGCCAGTCCTTGGCGCGCGCTGCATAGCCGGGGCACGGCTGTCGGTGACGATCAGCTCGCCGCGCTTGATGGCGTCGCCCATGGGCCCAGTGGGGTAGAGGCTGCGATGCCCTGAGCAGGCTTGCTGCTACGGCTTGAGAGACGGCGTTGTCGTATGGGGACACTCGCGTTCCAGCAGGGTGTGAACCGATTGTCTGGGCAGCGCTTCCTCGCTAGGCTGAGACTTTGCAGCGGAGGATTGCGCGATGAGCTGGCAGAACTGGGTCGTCTCAAGGATGGTGCGCAACCAGGTCAAGAAGCCGACCGAGCGGGAGCCTTTCGATCCCATCGCCACGCGCCTGCATGCCGAGAAGCGCAAGATGCCCTCACCGGTGGAATTGCCGCCGGATTGGCGCATCGTGCCGGCCAAGGGTATCAACGGCGACGGCCTTACCGGCGAATGGATCGAACCCGCTGATCCGGACCTGCATGACGACGCGCCCGTCGTCCTTTATCTACATGGCGGCGGCTATTTCTTCTGCAGCCCGCGCACACATCGCCCGATCACCATTGGCCTCGCCACGCATGCGCGGGCCCGCGTGTGCGTACCGGACTACCGACTGGCACCTGAACATCCGTTTCCCGCGCCGGTGGAAGATGCGCTCTTCACGTATCGCACGCTGCTTGCGCAGGGCGTGGCGCCATCGCGCATTGTGGTGGCCGGCGATTCCGCGGGCGGCGGGCTGGCGTTGGCGCTGCTGGTGGCCTTGCGCGATGCGGCTGACCCGCTGCCGGCCGGCGCGGTGCTGTATTCGCCGTGGACGGACCTGGCAGCCACCGGACAGAGCCTGATCGATAACGATGAGTCCGACGTGATGTTTCGCGGTGCCTGGATGGCGCACGGTGCGGCGTTGTACCTGGGCGATTCGGGCGCGCCGACGGACCATCCGCTCGCCTCGCCGTTGTATGCGGATTTCACGGGCCTGCCCCCGCTGCATTGCTATGTCAGCACCAGCGAGGTGCTGCGCGACGATACCCTCCGAATGGCCGAGCGCGCGCGGGCGGCCGGGGTATCCGTTTCGGTAGAAATGGGGCGGCGGCTTCCGCACGTGTGGCCGATCTTCTATCCTTTCCTTCCAGAGGCGCGCGTAGCGCTCAAACGATCGGGCGAGCAAATCAGAAGACTGGTTGCCGCCCAGCAGGAGAAGCGAGAACCGGTGGAATTGACACCGGCATGACCCGACCGATGGCGCCCCTGCGTAGCCCGGTCGGGATGCGCAAACGGGGAGCCCAGCATGCGTCGGGTGGTGGTATTTGGGTTGGTGCTGGCCGTGGCGGCTGGCGCTTGGCAGTGGAGTCGGCTGCATCGGCTGAGGCTCGCGGATGTGCGTTTTGCGCCGATCGAAAACGTCGCCGCTGCGACCGGCGCCGCGGGCGGCCCCGCCTTCAATGCCAACAAATCGCACTGGCTCCAGGCGTGCGACCAAGCGCTTGGCCCGATGCGCGTGGAGGTGCGCGCCATCGAAACGCCGCTGTCCTTCTCTAATGACCGCTCGGTCAGTCAACTCACCGCCGAGGCGCCGCCGTACGATCGCTCAGCCCGCGTGCTGGGCAAGACGTACGCGACGCTGCTGGCGCGCTTCGACGTCAACAGTCGCTACATGGCCATCGCCACGCAGCCGCCTACGACCTGCCTGCGGCCGTCCATCTCGGTGGAGCTGGTGCTGAACAACTTTCGGGTGACGGTGGCGCGCGAATTTGCGCCGGGCACTTGCGCGTACAACGCCATCCGCGAGCATGAGTTGCGGCATGTGGCCGTCAACCGGGCGGTGCTGCCGCACGCCGCCGAGGTGATCCGCAAGGAAATCGAGAGCGAATACGGCGGCCGGCTCTACTTTGGAGACCCAGACCGCATTGCCGCAGATTTGCAGGCAGCGCTCACGCGTCATTGGCTGCCGCGTGCGCAATCGCTGATCGAACTGGGCCTCCAGGCGCACGAGCAGATCGATACGCCGCGTGAGCAGGAGCGCATGAGTCGCGTGTGCAACGGCGAGGTGCAGGCCGTATTGCAACAACTCACGCGCAGCTAGCGCGCGAACACGTGCGAGTTCAGGCGGCCGGGCGGTGCGCGGCGCGTGCCTGCAGTTGTGTGACAGCCTGATCGACGATGGCTTCGGGCGGCAGCGCGATATCGACGATAACGGCGTCGGTGGGCTCTTCCAGCGCCTCGAACTGGCTGCGCAGCAGGTTCGGGTTGAAGAAGTGGTCTTTCCGTGCGGCGAGGCGGCCCTGCAGCAGATCGAAGTCGCCCTTCAGGTAGACGAATTCCGCGTTGCCGGCGGGACCGCGCAGCACGTCGCGGTAGCGCTGCTTGAGGGCGGAGCAGGCAACCACCAGCGATTGTCCGGTGCTCGTCTTCTCGTCCATGTAGGCGCGGATGGATTCGAGCCAGGGTTTGCGGTCGTCGTCGTTCAGGGGAATGCCGGCGTGCATCTTGGCGCGGTTGGCCTCGGAGTGGAACTCGTCGCCATCACGGAAAGCGCAGCCCAGCCGCTCGGCAATCTTCTGGCCCACCGTGGATTTGCCGCAACCCGAAACACCCATCACTACTACGATCATCGTCATTCCCTACGTGCAAGAAAGCGCAAAACATCAGGGCGGCATGTTAGCGCGTTGAAGACCGCGCCCGCCGATTTTTGCTGCTGCAGCGCAGCAATTGTTCCGCGTCATTGTTCGTCCGGTAACGGATTGCCAAATACGTCAAGCTGCGTCAAATTGCGGTGGGAGCAGCGGTTACAAATCATGCAGAACAAGGCCCCAAAAAGGTCAACGTTGATTGGAGGAGACATCCATGGCTGGTGAGGTTTTCGACGCGCGACCGCGCAACGGTGCGTCGTATGTGGTGGGCGATACGGCGGTGCCGCTGGCACACGTGACGGTCTCGGCGTTGCTGGCGGAAACCGTGCGTCGCTGTCCCGACGACGAGGCGGTCGTGTTCCGCGAACAGAACGTGCGCTGGACGTGGCGCGCCTTTGCCGAACAGGTCGATGCGCTGGCCGCCGGCCTGCACGCGCTGGGGCTGGAGCGGGGCGATCGCATCGGCATCTGGTCGCCCAACCGCGTCGAATGGGTGCTCACGCAGTTCGCGACAGCGCGCCTGGGGCTCATCCTCGTCAACATCAATCCGGCGTATCGGCTGTCGGAGCTGGAATACGCGCTCAACAAGGTGGGGTGCAAGGCCATCGTGGCGGCCGAGGCCTTCAAGACCTCGCGCTATCTGGAAATGCTGCAGACGCTTGCGCCCGAACTGGCGACTGCGCAGCCCGGCGCATTGAACGCCGCCAAGCTGCCGGCGCTGCGCTGGGTCATTCGCATGGGCGAGGCCGAAACGCCTGGCATGCTCAACTTTGCCGACGTCATTGCGCGTGGAAAAAGCGTACCCATTGATGCGCTGGATGCCATCACGGCCACGCTGTCGCCCGACGACGCCATCAATATCCAGTTCACTAGCGGCACGACCGGCGCGCCCAAGGGGGCGACGCTTACGCACGTCAACGTCGTCAACAACGCGCGCTTCGTTGCCATGGCGATGAACCTGCAAGAGGGCGATCGGCTGTGCATTCCCGTGCCGCTGTATCACTGCTTCGGCATGGTCATGTCGGTGCTCACGTGCACGGCCACGGGCGCGTGCATGGTGTTTCCAGGCGAGGCGTTCGACCCGCTGGCCACGCTGCGCACGGTGGCAGAAGAACGCTGCACGCAATTGCACGGCGTGCCGACGATGTTCATCGCGCAGCTCGATCATCCGGACTTCAAAAGCTTTGACGTATCGACCTTGCGCGGCGGCATCATGGCCGGATCGCCGTGTCCCATCGAGGTGATGAAGCGCGTCGTGTCGGAGCTGAACCTGCGCGAAGTCACCATCGCCTACGGCATGACCGAGACGAGCCCCGTGTCATTCCAGAGCGCCGTAACGGACCCACTCGACAAGCGCGTGACCACCGTTGGCCGCATCCAGCCGCATCTGCAGGTCAAGCTGGTGGATGGCGCGGGAGAGGTGGTGCCTGTGGGCGAGAAGGGCGAGCTGTGCACCAAAGGCTATTCGGTCATGCTCGGCTACTGGGACGACGAGGCCAAGACCGCCGAATCGATCCACGACGGCTGGATGCGCACGGGCGATCTGGCAACGTTCGATGCCGAGGGCTACTGCAACATCGTTGGCCGCGTGAAGGACATGCTCATTCGCGGCGGCGAGAATGTCTACCCGCGCGAGATCGAAGAATTCCTCTTCCGGCATCCGAAGGTGCAGGCCGTCAACGTGTTTGGCGTGCCCGACCCGAAGTACGGCGAAGAGGTCTGCGCGTGGATCGTGCTCAAGCCGGGGCAGCAGGCCACGGAGGATGAGATCCGTACGTTCTGTCAGGGCCAGATCGCGCACTACAAGATCCCGCGCTACATCCGCTTCGTCACCGAGATGCCGATGACGGTGACGGGCAAGGTGCAGAAGTTCGTCATGCGCGACCGCATGATCGAAGAACTCAAGTTGACGGTGGCCGCCACGGCCTAAAACCGGAGCTTGCAGTTTCGCCGCTGAAATGCCAACCGGTTGCGCGCGGCTTTTCGTTGCCATGACGATGCTTGCCGCGCGCAGCTTTGTTCGCCTGCCTGGGCAACGCCCGAGGTAAAAACCGAGACACTTCTCCCGCATGCGTCTTGCCGATAGGGGGCACTCGCAATCGAGCCGCCACGCGCGGCTGCGTGCTGGCGGTGCGTACGTCATCGAGGCATGCAAACCGCTGCGAGGTGCGCGGCGGGATGCTCACCCGCCGAGACCAACCGCTCACGCAATGTGAGCGACGATACCCCGATGTATCACGCCTGAAACACCCAGCCAATCGCTCGTCTCAAACATCGTGGCTGCGCGCATGCATGCGTGTGGTTTGAGTCTTCGCGCGAAGGTCATGCGTGCCATGGCCGCCATGCGTGACACGACGGTGTATCGGCGCCGCAACCGAAAAGGCGCAAACAGCCCCCAAAAGTCGCACGTATCGACACGATTGCGTGGCACGGCGCGCGCCCATGTACGCGCGTGTCGGTGAAACTTTTGCGTTTTCAAACGCTTAGAACACTCGTGTAGGGCGGGCCGGGAAGTTGGCACCGATTATGCAAACGAGCCGCCCCGGGGTGGGTCATGTTTTTCCCACAGGCAGAGCGCGCCGGCCTTACTGGCTGCGTTTCCAGCCGTCCCTCTCACCTTTATGGAGTGCGTTATGAAGAAGACCTTACTGGCCACCGCGATCGCCATGGGATTGGGGGTCTCTGGCGTTGCATTGGCCGACATCGGGAACACGGCGTCCGGTGCGGGTGACAAGACCCAAACCAATACGTCGACTATCAACAGAACCAACACCAGCACAGACACGACGACGAACACCGCAACCACCACAACCACGACGGCAACCGATAACTCGAATCAACACAACAATCAAAGCCAGGGCAGCAACCGCGACAACAGCGGCTGGGCCAACGCAGACGGCTATGGCACCGCCGCCGCCAACAACGGCGGTATGGCAACAGCAACATTCACCAACTCCTTCAACACAAGCAAGGCAATTGCAGTCTCGAAGCTGGACGGCACCGTCACCAACATCAGCGTGTCGGGCATTGGCAATGTCGCCACCAACAATGGCGGCTCGGCCAATGGCGGCGCGGGCGGGCGTGGCGGATACGGCTACGGCGGCGCAGGCGCTGGCGGCAACGGTGGCGCTGGCGGCGCAGGTGGCAGTGGTGGCGCGGGTGGCAGCTCGGGCAGCGTCACGCATGGCAGCGCGACCAACGGCGGCGCAGTGGCCGGCAACGGCGGCAATGGCGGAGATGCCGGCGGCAGTGCTGGCAGCGGCGGTAACGGCGGCAGCTCCGGCACGCTCTCGGCCAGTCTGGGCGCGGGCCTTGGCGGCGCAGCGGGCAGCACGAGCGCAGCTGGCGG
>NZ_JBGLYZ010000070.1:0-10701 GCF_047304345.1 Ralstonia sp. Ralssp135 | reverse complement strand
CTGACCGTGCCGGCAAGGCTGGCGCCGCAGCCGTCGTCGAGGAAGCCGGTGCAGCGGCTGCCGTTTCTGCCGGGGCAGCCGTTGACGGCGCAGCACCAGCGGCCGGCTTGGCAGCGCTGGCCGCCTTGGCCAGTTCAGCGTTCTTCAATTCAACCAGGCGCTGCATGTCAGAGAGATTCTTCTCCAACTGTGCAACGCGCGATTCCATTTCCTTGAGCGCGCGCTCCTTGGCGACGAGCTCCTCGTCATGAGCGGCTGCGGCGCCAGCCTTGCCGGCACGGTCAGCCTTGGAGAGACGCAGCTCGTCGCGGCCGCTTGCAGCCGGCGTAGCCTGATCCTGCACACGGGCCGACACGCTGCCGCTTTGCTGGCGGGCGGAATCGGTATCCGTGGCCGCGTTGGCTTCCGCCGCCGTTGCGAGGCGGTTGCGATAGCCGGCAAAGCCGGACGTCTGCGCAATGACTTCGCGGCGTGCCTCGCGCGCAGGCGTTTTCTGCGCTTCGGCCTGCGAGGGCACTTTCAGCACCGAGCCGGTACGCAGCCGGTTGATGTTGCCGCCAATGAAAGCGTTGGGATTGTTCCGATACAGGGCCAGCAGCATCTGGTCGAGCGACACGGCGTCTTGACCTTGAGCAGCCGTCGATGCGACGTCGTAAAGGCTATCGCCACGCTGCACAGTGTACGAGCCACCGGGCGTAGCGTCCGGGGTGGCAGCAGCAGGAGCAGCTTGCTGGGCACGCGCGGCTTGGCGAGCAGCACGGGGCTGGCGTGCCGGTGCCGGCGCCGCGGCAGTCGGGGCTGCAGCTTGCGGTTGAGCGGCCGAGGCAGCCGACGTCGATTCAGCGGCGCCCGGCGTCGTGGCCTGCACCACCGGCGTCGGCGCGAAATTCTGTGCGGTATTGCTGGAGCCCACCGGATCCAGCAGGAACGTATAGGCGCGCGAAACGTGGCCGCTCGCCCAGTTCAAGTCGACCAGAACATCAACGAACGGCTCGGCGACGGGCTGGGTCGAGCGCAGACGCACCACATAATTGCCATTCGACTGGCGCTCCAGCGAGGCACGCAGCGAGGAGACGATTGGGTTGTAGGTCAGACCGGCACGCGAATAGGCATCCGGCGCAGCCAATTTGGCGACCAGGTTTTGCGCCTCTTCGGGCGTCACGCCGGTCAGATCGATCTCGGCCTGCAGCGGCTGGCCGAGGCTGGAACGCACGTGCAGCGCGCCGAAACCGGCCGCTTGTGCAGCGGGCTGAATCAGCAGCAGGCTCGCCGCAGCAAACGCGACGGCCGACCAGCGAGGACTGCGATGGGACGATTCTCTCCGGCGGTATTGGCTCACCCTCACCTTCGACTCCGTTATCTTTTAATGTGCAAACGAACTTAACATCAACGAGTTAGCGCAGCAAGTTCACCCAAAAAGTGAAGTGCTGGATAAGAACCGCCGTCAATCTTTATGAAAACGACACAATTGGCGAGATTCTGAAGCACCCGACGTACCCCCCGGAATGCGTGTGCTTCATGTGGCGCTAACCCTTCCCCGTGCCCCGTCCACCCCACGAATGGGCGGACAGCGTTCCGGCCGCTATTGTGTACCAACGTTACAGACCGTGGGCGTCCAGATGGCACAACGCCGCGCAGGCCGCGCGGCGTTGGTAGAAAAAGCGCACTTTCTGTTGTCAGGCCGCAACGACAGCCGCCGATGCCCGACCTGACAAGGAAAGCAAAGCTCGAATCACTTGCCCAGCAGGATACGCAACGTACGGCGCAGCGGCTCGGCGGCGCCCCACAGAAGCTGGTCGCCGATTACGAAGGCGCTCACATACTCGGGCCCCATGTTCAGCTTGCGCACACGGCCCACGCCGATTTCCAGACCACCGGTGATGGACGCCGGCGTCAGCTCCTTCTCGGTGATGCTGCGGTCGTTCGGTACCCACTTCACCCAGGGGTTACCCGAGCGGATGATCTGCTCGATTTCTTCGAGCGGCAGGTCGCGCTTGAGCTTGAGCGTCAGGCCCAGGCTGTGGCAGCGCATTGCGCCAATCCGCACACACAGGCCGTCGACCGGAATCGTCTGCGCCGAGCCCAGGATCTTGTTGACCTCGGCCTGGCCCTTCCACTCTTCCTTCGACTGACCGTTGTCGAGCTGCTTGTCGATCCAGGGGATCAAACCGCCAGCCAGCGGCGCCGGGAAGAATTCGGTCGGCACATCCTCGCGGATGGTCTTGGCAACCTTGCGGTCGATGTCCAAGATGGCGGAGGCCGGATTGGCCAGTTCATCAGCCACCGCGCCGTGGATCACGCCCATGCCCTTGAGCAGCTCGCGCATATGGTTTGCACCACCGCCCGAAGCGGCCTGGTAGGTCATCGAGCTGACCCACTCGACCAGGCCTTCGCGGAACAGTCCGCCCACGCCCATCAGCAGAATCGAATTGGTGCAGTTGCCGCCGATGAAATTCTTGGTACCGGCCGCCACCGCATTCTTGATGAGCGACAGGTTGACCGGGTCCAGCACGATCACGGCGTCATCTTCCATGCGCAGCGTCGAGGCGGCGTCGATCCAGTAGCCATTCCAGCCGGCGGCGCGCAGCTTCGGGAAGACTTCGGTGGTGTAGTCACCGCCCTGGCACGTGATGATCGTGTCGCATGCCTTCAATGCTTCGATGTCGTTGGCGTCGGCCAGGGGCGCATCCGTCTTGGCGAATGCGGGCGCCTTGCCGCCAGCGTTGCTGGTGCTGAAAAACACGGTGTCGATCAGGTCGAAATCCTTCTCTTCCTGCATGCGCTGCATCAGCACGCTGCCCACCATGCCGCGCCAACCGACGAGACCTACCTTCATGATTGTGAACCTCTAGTGATTTTCCCCGCCTCGGTCGCCCGGCGTGACCGCGCGGGGAAGGCGAACGGACACGACGGACGATCTACGAGATCGTTTTTTTGGTAATGATTTTCGTGGTCGTGCGAATCTCGACAAGCGTCATGCGAGCGCGCGCGGCAGTGCCCTTGGCGGCGATAGCCAGGGTGCCCAGAATGCCCAGTACGAGGACGGGGAGCGCGATCGAGATCATCTGCAAAAATATACACGATTTGGCGGCCACACAATGCACTGCAACATGTGTCCGCCGAAAAAATGACGATCGCGGCGCCGCATGTGACGGCACCGCAACGCATGCTTTGATTTACAAGGCAGCGACCACCGCGTCGCCCATCTCCACAGTGCCGACCTGTTTGCAGCCCGGCGTCAGGATGTCGCCGGTCCGGTAGCCCTGCGCCAGCACCTTCTTGACAGCCGTTTCGATGCGATCAGCCTGCTCGGCCTTGTTCAGCGAATAGCGCAGCATCATCGCCGCCGACAGGATCGTCGCCAGCGGGTTTGCAATACCCTTGCCTGCGATGTCTGGCGCGGAGCCGTGCGACGGCTCATACAGGCCCTTGTTGTTCGCATCGAGCGACGCCGACGGCAGCATGCCGATCGAGCCCGTCAGCATTGCGGCCTCGTCCGAGAGGATGTCACCGAACATGTTGCCGGTAACAATCACGTCGAAGTTCTTCGGGGCCTTCACGAGTTGCATGGCCGCGTTGTCGACGTACATGTGCGACAGCTCGACTTCCGGGTATTCCTTATGCACATCGGTGACGATGTCCTTCCAGAACTGGAACGTCTCGAGCACGTTGGCCTTGTCAACGCTGCACAGCTTCTTGCCGCGCTTGGCGGCAGCCTGGAAGGCGACGTGCGCGATGCGGCGGATTTCCGGCTCGCTGTAGCGCATCGTGTCGAAGCCTTCGCGTGCTCCGGCAAACGCACCGTCCGGGGCCGAACGCACGCCGCGCGGCTGGCCGAAGTAGATGTCGCCAGTCAGTTCGCGCACGATCAGGATGTCGAGACCGGACACGATCTCCGGCTTCAGGCTCGATGCACCGGCCAGCTCCGGATAACAAATCGCCGGACGGAAATTGGCGAACAGCTGCAAATGCTTGCGCAGGCCGAGAATGGCCTGCTCGGGGCGCAGTTCGCGCGCCAGCGTGTCGTACTTCCAGTCGCCCACGGCACCGAACAGGATGGCGTCAGCTTCCTTGGCGAGCTTGAGCGTGTCTTCGGGCAGCGGATGGCCCTTGGCTTCGTAGCCTGCGCCGCCCACGGGGGCGAATTCCATCTCGAACGGTTCGCCCAGTACCTTGAGCACCTTCACGGCCTCGGCGACGATTTCCTTGCCAATGCCGTCACCCGGCAACACTGCAATCTTGGTCATGTGTTTGGTTGTCCTTGTTGTTCTGGTGTCAACTCAGCCGACGAGCTTGTGCGCGAGCCACGGCATCTTGGCCAGGCGCTGCGCTTCATAAGCCTTGATCTGGTCGGCGTAGCGCAGCGTCAGACCGATGTCGTCGAAGCCGTTCAGCAGGCAGTATTTGCGGAATGCCGTGACGTCGAACGGATATGCCGTACCGCCTGGCGTGACAACGATCTGCTTGTCCAGATCGACGGTCAGTTGGTAGCCGGTAAATGCTTGCGTCTCGTTGAACAGATGATCGACTTGCGACTCCGTCAGCACGATCGGCAGCAGGCCGTTCTTGAAGCAGTTGTTGAAGAAGATGTCGGCAAAGCTCGGCGCGATGATGGCGCGGAAGCCATACTGCTGCAGCGCCCACGGTGCGTGCTCACGCGAGCTGCCGCAGCCGAAGTTCTTGCGCGCCAGCAACACGGAGGCGCCCTTGTAACGCGGCTGGTTCAGCACAAAGTCCGGGTTCAGCGGACGCTTGCTGTTGTCCTGGCCGGGCTCGCCGACGTCCTTGTAGCGCCACTCGTCGAACAGGTTCGGGCCGAAGCCCGTGCGCTTGATCGACTTGAGGAATTGCTTCGGGATGATGGCGTCGGTGTCTACGTTCTCGCGGTCGAGCGGGGCCACGAGGCCGGTGTGGATGGTGAATTGTTCCATGATTGCTCTCTCTATCCTGCCGCTCAAGCGAGCTTGCGCACGTCAACGAAGTGGCCTTCCAGCGCAGCCGCAGCGGCCATCGCCGGGCTGACCAGGTGGGTGCGGCCACCCGCGCCCTGACGACCTTCGAAGTTGCGGTTGGATGTAGATGCGCAGCGCTCGCCCGGGTCGAGGCGGTCGGCGTTCATCGCGAGACACATCGAGCAACCCGGCTCGCGCCATTCAAAGCCAGCCGCCTTGAAGATCTTGTCGAGCCCTTCTCGCTCGGCCTGCTCCTTCACGAGGCCCGAGCCCGGCACGACCATCGCCAGCTTCACGTTGGAGGCGATGCGCTTGCCCAGCTTCTGCACAACCCACGCGGCAGCGCGCATGTCTTCGATACGGCTGTTGGTGCACGAGCCGATGAAGACCTTGTCGATGTTGATGTCGCTGATGGCGACGTTCGGCTGCAGGCCCATGTATTCCAGCGCGCGCTCCATGGCGTTGCGCTTGTTCGGGTCTTTTTCCTTTTCGGGATCCGGTACGCGGTCTTCAATGCTGACCACCATTTCCGGCGACGTGCCCCAGCTCACCTGCGGGCGAATCTCTTCAGCGCGCAACTCGACCACCTGATCGAAATGCGCACCTTCGTCAGAATGAAGCGTGCGCCAGTAGGCGACGGCCTGCTCCCACTCCACGCCCTGGGGCGCGAATGGACGGCCCTTGATGTATTCCAGCGTGACATCGTCCACGGCGACCATGCCTGCGCGTGCGCCGCCTTCGATCGCCATGTTGCACACGGTCATACGACCTTCCATCGACAACGCGCGAATGGCCGAGCCGCCGAATTCCATGGCATAGCCCGTGCCGCCAGCCGTACCGATCTTGCCGATGATGGCGAGCACGATGTCCTTGGCTGTACAGCCACGCGGCAGCGTGCCTTCCACTTTCACGAGCATGTTCTTGCTCTTCTTGGCGAGCAGCGTTTGCGTGGCCAGCACGTGCTCGACTTCCGACGTGCCAATGCCGTGCGCCAGCGCGCCGAATGCGCCGTGCGTGCTGGTATGCGAATCGCCGCACACGACCGTCATGCCAGGCAGCGTCGCCCCCTGCTCCGGCCCGATCACGTGCACGATGCCCTGACGCTTGTCATTCATCTTGAATTGCGTGATGCCGTAGCTGTCGCAATTCGCGTCGAGCGTGTCGACCTGCAGCTTGGAAACCGGATCGGCAATGCCGTGCGAGCGATCGGTAGTCGGCACGTTGTGGTCCGACACAGCCAGGTTGGCGCTGATGCGCCACACCGGACGCTCGGCAATCTTCAGGCCTTCGAAGGCCTGCGGGCTCGTCACTTCGTGCAGCAGTTGACGATCGATGTAAAGGACAGTCGTGCCGTCCTCTTCGGTATGAACGACGTGATCGTCCCAAAGTTTGTCGTAGAGCGTCTTGGCCATGATTCGATCCGTGCACAACGCGCCCCTTTTTTAAATTCAGGGCCGCCGCGCGAGCAGTTTCGTGGGGAGTGATCGATTATGCCATCCGGGGCATTGGGCACCGGACGTGACTGACGAAAGGGGGTTTCGCCATTATGCGAAAGCCTTTCTGGCAGCTGCGGGCAACAAAAAGCCCCGCTGGTTTCCCGAGCGGGGCTTCTGTAAAGCGAACAGCCTGGCTTAGCGCTTGTCGATCGACGGCACTTCGCGGGTTGCGGCGCCATTGAACAGCTGGCGCGGACGACCGATCTTGTACTCCGGATCAGTGATCATCTCTTCCCACTGTGCGATCCAGCCCACCGAGCGGGCCAGCGCGAAGATGCAGGTGAACATCGACGACGGGATGCCCAACGCGCGCTGCACGATACCCGAGTAGAAGTCGACGTTCGGGTACAGCTTGCGGCTGACGAAGTACTCGTCTTCCAGTGCGATCTTTTCCAGTTCCATGGCGAGCTTGAACAGCGGGTCATTGTGCAGGCCCAGTTCGTTCAACACTTCATGGCAGGTTTCGCGCATCAGCTTGGCGCGCGGGTCGTAGTTCTTGTACACGCGGTGGCCAAAGCCCATCAGGCGCACGCCGCTGTTCTTGTCCTTGACCTGCTTGATGAACTCGGGAACCTTGTCCACCGAGCCGATTTCTTCCAGCATGTTCAGCGCGGCTTCGTTCGCGCCACCGTGCGCCGGGCCCCACAGGCAGGCGATACCGGCGGCGATTGCCGCGATCGGGTTCGTGCCCGACGAGCCGGCCAGACGCACCGTCGACGTCGAAGCGTTCTGCTCGTGGTCTGCGTGCAGGATGAAGATGCGGTCCAGAGCGCGCTCCAGCACCGGGTTCACCTTGTAGTCTTCGCACGGCGTGGCAAACATCATGCGCATGAAGTTACCCGTGTACGACAGGTTGTTCTGCGGATAGATGTTCGGCTGGCCGATGTTGTACTTGTACGCCATGGCCACCAGCGTCGGCAGCTTGGCGATCAGGCGGATCTGCGAGATTTCGCGCTCGCGCGGGTCATTGATGTTGGCAGCGTCCGGATAGAACGCGCTCATGGCACCAACCAGGCCGGTCAGCACGGCCATCGGATGGGCGTCACGACGGAAACCGCGCAGGAAGAACTGCATCTGCTCGTGCACCATGGTGTGGTTCGTCACCACATGGTTGAACTCTTCCTTCTGCTTGGCGTTGGGCAGCTCGCCCTTCAGCAGCAGATAGCAGATTTCCATGAAATCGCACTTGCTGGCCAGATCGTCGATGGCGTAGCCGCGATACAGCAGCTCACCTTTGTCACCATCGATGTAGGTGATCTTGGAATTGCACGACGCGGTCGACATGAAGCCGGGGTCGTACGTGAACTTGCCCGTCTGACCGTACAGCTTGCGAATGTCGATCACGTCCGGGCCAACCGTGCCCTTATAGATCGGCAGCTCGACGCTGGGCGAGCCATCGGAAAACGATAGGGTGGCTTTCACTTCGGACGGCGTCATGTCGGTTTCCTTCTCTGCTGTTTATAAAAATGAAGTCGGGAGACTCCCGCCAGACGGATCAAGGGGCGCCGGCCGGGGGCGGCTAGACCGATTCGTCTTGCGGCAACCTCTCGCGCGCCGGTTTAGACCGAGCGCAGCAAGGTCA
Source organism: Ralstonia sp. Ralssp135 (assembly GCF_047304345.1). NCBI lineage: Bacteria > Pseudomonadati > Pseudomonadota > Betaproteobacteria > Burkholderiales > Burkholderiaceae > Ralstonia > Ralstonia sp. Ralssp135. The sequence continues at coordinate 2,671 of NZ_JBGLYZ010000070.1, read as the reverse complement.
GGACGTGCTGGATGTGAGGCACGTCGAGTTCGCCCTCCGGTTCCTTGCGTGCAAGCAGGAGATCCATCAGGTCGTTGTCGGGAAGCTCGAACAACTGCGAGAGCGCGGCAACGTCGTCATCCGACAGTTCCGTCTCGTAGCGGTTGAAGAATCGCTCGACGATGATGTCGTTCTCAAGCAGGCCGCGTCGGGCACGCCAGCGCAAACGGGCACGCTTGTGTGGATCGGACTGATGGGAGAACGTCGGAGTGTTCACAGCAACCATACTTCCTAAAAATGTGTCGCCGGAGAAACCGCTCCGGCGACACACAATGCCAAAGTGCGCTGACTCGCGGCTTACACCGCGCGCCGCACCATCAATTCCTTGATCTTGCCGATGGCCTTGGTCGGGTTCAGGCCCTTCGGGCACACATCGACGCAGTTCATGATGGTGTGGCAGCGGAACAGGCGATACGGATCTTCCAGATTGTCCAGGCGTTCGCTGGTGGCCTGGTCGCGGCTGTCGGCGATGAAACGATACGCCTGCAGCAGACCGGCCGGGCCGACGAACTTGTCCGGGTTCCACCAGAACGACGGGCACGACGTCGAGCAGCTCGCGCACAGAATGCACTCGTACAGGCCGTCGAGCTCTTCACGCTCTTCCGGCGACTGCAGACGCTCTTTCTCGGGCGGCGGCTCGTCGTTGATCAGGTACGGCTTGATCGAGTGGTACTGGTTGAAGAACTGCGTCATGTCCACGATCAGGTCGCGCACCACGGGCAGCCCCGGCAGCGGGCGCAGCACGATCTTCTCGGGCAGCTCACGCATGTTGGTCAGGCAGGCCAGACCGTTCTTGCCGTTGATGTTCATGGCGTCGGAGCCGCACACGCCTTCACGGCACGAGCGACGGAACGCGATCGACTCGTCGAGCTTCTTCAGCTTGACCAGCGCGTCGAGCAGCATGCGCTCGTGACCGTCGAGTTCAACCTCGTAGGTCTGCATGCGGGGTGCTGCGTCCTTGTCCGGATCGTAGCGATAGACTTCAAAAATACGCTTCATTTTTGTGGGCCCTTCTTATCCGTTAGAACGTACGCGCCTTGGGCGGCACCGATTCCACCGACAGCGGCTTCAACTGCACGGGCTTGTAGTCGAGGCGGTTGCCTTCGCTGTACCACAGCGAGTGCTTCATCCAGTTTTCGTCGTCGCGGTTCGGGAAGTCGCTGTGGGCGTGGGCGCCGCGCGATTCCTTGCGGGCGGCGGCCGACACCATCGTCGCCTTTGCCACTTCCACCAGGTTGGCCACTTCCAGCGCTTCGACGCGCGCGGTGTTGAACACCTTGGACTTGTCCTTCAGGTGGATGCTGCCAGCGCGCTCGGCCACTTCCAGGATGCGCTCGACGCCTTCATCCATCAGCTTTTGCGTACGGAACACGCCAGCGTGCGACTGCATGTTGCGGCGGATGTCGTTGGCGACGTCCTGCGCGTACTCGCCCGAGCTGGACGAATCGAGCTTGGCCAGGCGCGACAGTGCGCGGTCCGCTGCATCGGCCGGTAACGGCTTGTGCTCGCGGTTCTTCAGGTTCTGCGCAATGATGTGGTTGCCCGCCGAGCGGCCGAACACCACCAGGTCGAGCAGCGAGTTCGTGCCCAGGCGGTTGGCGCCGTGCACCGACACGCATGAGCATTCGCCGATCGCGTAGAAGCCGTTGATGACCTCGTTCGGGTTGCCGTTCTTCGGCACCACGACCTGGCCGTGATAGTTCGTCGGAATGCCACCCATCTGGTAGTGGATGGTCGGCACCACCGGGATCGGTTCCTTGATGGCGTCGACGTTGGCGAACTTCAGGCCGATCTCGCGGATCGACGGCAGGCGCTTCATGATGGTCTCGGCACCGACGTGGGTCAGGTCGAGCAGCACGTAGTCGCCGTTCGGGCCGCAGCCGCGGCCTTCCTTGATTTCCTGGTCCATCGAGCGCGACACGAAGTCACGCGGCGCCAGATCCTTCAGCGTCGGGGCATAGCGCTCCATGAAGCGCTCGCCATCCTTGTTACGCAGGATGCCGCCCTCGCCACGCACGCCTTCCGTGATCAGCACGCCCGCGCCGGCCACGCCGGTCGGGTGGAACTGCCAGAACTCCATGTCTTCCAGCGGGACGCCTGCGCGCGCTGCCATGCCCAGGCCGTCACCGGTGTTGATGAAGGCGTTGGTGGACGCTGCGTAGATCCGGCCCGCACCGCCCGTGGCGAACAGCGTCGTCTTCGCTTCGAGGATGTAGACCTCGCCGGTTTCCATTTCCAGCGCGGTCACGCCCAGCACGTCGCCGTCCTGGTCGCGGATCAGATCCAGCGCCATCCATTCGACGAAGAAGTGGGTCTTGGCCTTGACGTTACGCTGATACAGCGTGTGCAGCAGCGCGTGGCCGGTACGGTCAGCCGCGGCGCAGGCACGCTGCACGGGCTTCTCACCGTAGTTCGACGTATGGCCGCCGAACGGACGCTGGTAGATGGTGCCGTCGGCGTTGCGGTCGAACGGCATGCCGAAGTGTTCCAGCTCATAGACCACGTTCGGTGCCTGGCGGCACATGAACTCGATCGCGTCCTGGTCGCCGAGCCAGTCGGAGCCCTTGACGGTGTCGTAGAAGTGATAGTGCCAGTTGTCTTCGCTCATGTTGCCCAGCGAAGCACCGATACC